>JAISGL010000146.1 GCA_031263125.1 Opitutaceae bacterium
GCCGCCAATTCTGGAGTAGAGCGGGCGTCCCGCCCGCTGACGGCGAAGCCGCCGGATCGAGTAGCACGGGCATCTTGCCCGTGGACGGCGCGAAGCGCCGCCCCCCATGCCAGCCCCGACGCGGGCGGGACGCCCGCGCTACTCCCGGAACGCGGGCAAGATGCCCGCGCTACTTCCGGAACACGCGCGAGACGCCCGTGCCACAGCGTCTTGCTTGTCCAGTTTTTGAGATGCGCCCCAACATGATTGGGAATCAGATGCGTTTGCCCTGCCGCTCCTGCCTGCTCCACCAGTTTCACCAGTTCCGCTTTTAGAAAAAGACCGCGAGAATTACCGCGAGAATTACTTTCGTTGCCATCCGTGCCGGTTCCTTTCTGTTCGTCCTTTCCATATTAGACATCCAATTTCCAATCTGATTTCCAATCCGATTTCCAATGCCATCCTCCACCGCACCCATCGATCCCGCCTCGCCGATTCCTGCCTGCGCCGACATCTCCGGCCCCGGCGTGCGCGCATGTGAACGCGCCCCGCTCTTCAACTGGCTCACCGAACGCGCCGCCGGCGTCCTCATGCATCCGACCTCGCTTCCCGGCGCGCAAGGCATCGGCACGCTCAACGCCCCCGCGATCGACGCATGGCTCTCATTCCTCTCCGCCGCCGGCATCCGCTACTGGCAGGTCTGCCCGCTCGGCCCGACCGGTTACGGCGACTCGCCCTACCAATGTTTTTCCGCCTTCGCCGGCAACCCCTACCTCATCGACCTCGACGTTCTCCACCACCACGGCCTCCTCACCGGCGCTGACCTCGCCCCGCTCGCCGCGCTCCCGCAAGACCGCGTCGACTTCGGCCGGCTCTACGTCACCAAATGGAAAATCCTCCACCGCGCCTACGAAAATTTCCACGGCAACAACAACACCGGCGCCACCGGCGCCGCCACCGACACCACCACCGACATCACCGACGACGCCACCACCGGCGCCACCGCCACCACCGGCGCCACCGACACCACCACCGCCGCCACCACCAGCAACAACACCGCCACCAACGCCTCTGCCGCCGCGCAAAAAGCCTGCGCAGCCCGCCTCGGCTACGGTGATTACGACGCCTTCCTCAAAAAACACGACGACTGGCTCGCCCCCCACTCCCTCTTCCAAGCTCTCAAGGAACATCACAACCCGCTCCCTTGGTGGCGCTGGCCCGCCGAACACCGCTTTTATTCAAGAGCCTGCCGCTCCACGCTTCCCGCCGACGTCCCCGCCCGCGCCAAAGCCCACGCCTTTTTCCAATACCTCTTCTTCGGCCAATGGACGCAGACCCGCGCCAAAGCCGCCCGCGCCGGCATCGAAATCATCGGCGACGCCCCCATCTTCGTCGCCCGCGACAGCGCCGACGTCTGGGCCAACCCCGGACTCTTCCAACTCGACGAAACCACCGGCGCCCCGCTCCACGTCGCCGGCGTCCCCCCCGACTACTTCTCCGCCGACGGACAACTCTGGGGCAACCCCCTCTACGCCTGGGAAAAACACGCCGCCACCGGTTACGCCTGGTGGCTCCGCCGCCTCGCCGTGAACTTCGAACTCTGCGACGTCCTGCGCCTCGACCACTTCCGCGGCTTCGACACCTACTGGTCGATCCCCGCCGACGCCCAAACCGCGCAAAAAGGCGCATGGAAACAAGGCCCCGGCCTCACCCTCTTTGAAAAAATCCGCGCCGCCCTCCCCCGCGCGAAAATCATCGCCGAGGACCTCGGCGAACTCATGCCCTCCGTGATCGAACTCCGCGACGCCACCGGCCTGCCCGGCATGGTCATCCTCCAATTCGCCTTCGGAGGCAAAGCCGACAACCTCTACCTCCCGCACAACCACCGCCGCAACGCCGTCGTGTATCCGGGCACGCACGACAACGACACCACGCTCGGCTGGTATCGCGCCTCCGCCAACACCTCCGCCCCCGACCACGCCCGCCGCTACCTCCGCGTCTCCGGGGCCGAAATCGGCTGGGATTTCATCCGCGCCTCCTGCGCCTCCGTTTGCAACCTCGCCGTCATCCCCCTGCAAGACCTCATGAGCCTTGGAAGCGAAGCCCGTTTCAACACACCGGGCATCGCCGCCGGCAACTGGCAATGGCGCTACACCGCCCGGCAGCTCGAAACCCTCCACCGCGAAAGCGCGGCGTATCTGCGCTCGCTGGGTGCATTGCATGGACGATGCCAGTGAATGTGTAATTGCGAAAGGCAGCTGCGGCGAAGCCGTTGCCTATTGCAGACAGGCTGGCGACAACGTCGCCTGCCTTGGGTAATCCGATAACAATCACTGATGTTACGCGGATGGCAGATTTCGCAGGGCCTGACCTTGTGTCAGGCCGCACGTAGCGCAGGCTGCCAAGCCTGCTTTGTTTGCCGCATGCCGCCGGGTGGTCGTTTTCGCCGGGTGTTCGTTTTTTCCGAACCGGGCGAGGCTTCGCCTCGTCAGCAGGCTTGGCAGCCTGCGCTACGGGTGCGGGCGGCGCGGCGTGGGCGACGAGGCCGGGGACAAATGCGAGCGCGGTGAGAGCGAGGGCGCCTGTTTTTTTCAT
>JAISGL010000247.1 GCA_031263125.1 Opitutaceae bacterium
CCTCATGCCGTCTCCGACGCGGGCGTCCCGCCCGCCGCTGTCGCGCCAATCCCGGCGCGACGCAAGGTCAGGCCCTGCGTGTTGCGTAACATCATTGAGTAACTGATGTTACGCAGCGAGCAGGTCCTGACCTTGTGTCAGACCGCACACGTGTGAATCAGTCAAATAAGTCAAATATAAATAGGGACAGGCTCTACTCTACTTGACCCTACTTGACCGCACCGCCTGATTTGCCTGCCATATGCCGCCGGGTGGTCGTTTTTTCGAACCAGGCGAGGCTTCGCCTCGTCAGCAGGCTTGGCAGCCTGCGCTACGTATGTGCCGCGTAACGTCAGTTACTAACGTGACCGTAACGATATGCAAATGGCGCGTGCGGCGCGGACGCGTTATCGGGGTGCGTTATCGAGATTGTCTGTGGCGGCTGGTCCGGCCTTTTCCTCGAGATCATATTCGGCGCGACTTTCGAACGACTCGAAAAATCGAGATCGCTCGGAGTCCAGCTTGGAATTCCACGACTTGGGAACATAGGTCGAAACTGACATGAAATCCACGACCCGCCCGAACTTCGCCGGCTTGGAAATCATATCCATAACGACACCGGAACGGAGCGCGTAAAAGTGCAATTCATCCCCTTGCTCATAGTTCACCGGTATCACCTGATACATGGTGGGGATGGCGCCGTGCTGCTTCAATTTGGCATCCGCCTCGTCGAAAAGCATGCCGACATAAATCACGCTATCCCGCCTCACGGTTGTCTTTGACGGTGGAGCGGGCGGGCTTGAGCAACCGGGCAAAATCAGTGTCAACAGCGCCAACAGCAGAATCGCGTGGCATCCGGGAATCGTGTAACGCATGGCTCTCTTTCCGGGCAGTGTGCCAGCAGCTGATGTTACGCGACTGGCAGTTTTCGTAGGGCCTGACCTTGTGTCAGGCCGCGAATTACCAATGTGGCCTCCCACGCGTGCGCGGCCTGACACAAGGTCAGGCCCTACGGGGCTGCGTAACATCAAGCAGCAGGGCGGTATTACTTCTTACTTCGCCGCCTTGTCTTTGCCCTTGCCCTTGCCTTTGCCTTTTTCCTTGCCGCCGCCTTTCGCCGCGTCGCCGTCTTTCTTCGGCTGCCTGGCGACAATCTGATCGGTGATCTTGTTGAACGCGGCTTCGGTGATGATGTTTTTGCTCTTGAGCTGCGCCTTGCTGCCGTAGGGGCGGCCCGTGATGATCCGGTCCGCCATCTCCGCATCGACATCGGGGAGTTTCATGAGCTGCTCGGCCGTGGCGCTGTTGATGTCCACTTTCGGAGCTGCTTTTGTCTTGGTGGATTTTTCAGCTTTTGCAGGAGAAGTCTTGTCCTGCGCGTGAACGGCAACCGGGGCCGCCGCGATCGCAAATGCAAAGCAAAGCGCGATGAGTCTGATGAGGGTTTTCATGATGAATGAATGTTGATGTTTGTTTGTTTTGTCCGGGTTGAAGCAGGGCCGAGTCTGCCACCGCCGCGCGTGGTGAAAAGAAAAAACGATGCGAAAAACACCGGCGCGTTTTCCCGGCGTGCAAACGCGTCTGCCTCAGCCGATCACCTCGTCAACAATCGCCGGAGGCGTGACGGGAATCCGCGAAAACGTAATCGCGCCCGCCACTCGCGCGCGCGCATCGGCGAGGGCGGCCTCGTCGTTCGCGTGGATCACGGCCAGCGTGCCGCCGGGTGGAATGGATTCGCCAACTTTTGCGAGGTGGCTGATGCCGACGGCATGGTCGATTTTGTCCTCGGCGCGCGCGCGTCCGGCGCCAAGCCGCAACGCCGCGAGCGCGATTTCCATCGCGTCCACGCCCGCGACGCAGCCGCCTTCGTCGTTGTCGGAAACGACCACGGCGGATTTGAGGCGGGCCTGCGGCAGGAATGCCTCGGGATCGTCGAGCACGCGCGGATCGCCGCCTTGCGCGACAACAAGCTCGCGGAATTTCGCAAGCGCCGCGCCGCTCGCGATTGCGTTTTCCAAACGAATGCGGGCCGTGGGCAACGTCTGCCCGACACCCGCGAGCACCAGCATGTGCGAACCGAGCGCGTAAGTGACCTCCATCAAATCCTCCGGCCCGCGACCGCGCAAACACCCGATGCACTCGGCGATTTCGAGCGCGTTGCCGACGGCGCGGCCAAGCGGCTGCTCCATCGCGGTGAGAAGCGCGCGCGCCGGTTTGCCGAGGCGCCGGCACGCGCCGACCATCGTCGTGGCGAGTTCGCGCGCGCGCGCCTTGTCCTTCATGAACGCGCCCGCGCCAAACTTCACATCGAGCACGAGCGAGTCGATGCCCTCCGCGAGTTTTTTGGAAAGGATGCTGCCCGTGATGAGCGGAATGCTCTCGACCGTGCCCGTCACGTCGCGCAGCGAGTAGAGTTTTTTGTCGGCTGGCGCGAGTTCCCCGGTCTGCCCGATGAGCGCGATGCCGAGCCTTTCCATTTGCGCGCGATATTCGGGAAGCGTGAGGCCCACGCGAAATCCGGGGATCGCCTCCAGTTTGTCGAGTGTGCCGCCCGTGTGTCCGAGGCCGCGCCCGCTCATCATCGGCACCGCCACGCCGCACGCCGCGACCATCGGCGCGAGGTGGATGGAAACCTTGTCGCCGACGCCGCCGGTGGAGTGCTTGTCGGCTTTGGGCAAACGCACGCCCGACAAATCCGCGATCACGCCCGAGTGCATCATCGCCCCGGTGAGCGCGGCGGTTTCGTCGGTATCCATTCCACGGATACAAATCGCCATGAGCATCGCGCTCAGCTGGTAATCCGCCCACGAGCCGTCCGTCGCCCCGCGCACGAACGCGTCGATTTCCTCGCGCGTGAGTTTTTGCGAATCGCGTTTCGCCGCGATCACATGTTGGGGAAAAAGCCGTGCGGGTTTGGCCGAGGTGTTCATGCGCCGGAAGCATGCGCAAACACCCGCCAAGTGCAAGCACGCCTCGCACGCAATGCACGCAGCACGCCTCTCGTAGCGCAGGCTGCCAAGCCTGCTTTTGCCTGTCGCGCGCCGCATGTCGCACGCTGCATACCGCATGTCGCACGCCGCATGCCGCCATGTGTTCGTTTTTTTCGAACCGGGCGAGGCTCCGCCTCGTCAGCAGGCTTGGCAGCCTGCGCTACGGCGCCGCACGCCGCACGATACCGCACGCCGCACATCGCACGCCGCACGCACACCGCACGCACGCCGCGCGCCGCACGCACGCACACCGCACGCCGCCGCCCAGCCCCGCCCTCAAACCCCTGCCTGCTTACTGTCAGCCTCGCTCTTGTTTGGCTTTTGTCCGCGGGCCGGTTTCACTCATTTCCGAAACTCATTCCCATTCCCGAAACTCATTCCCGAAACTCATTCCCGAAACCGTTCCCAAAATGAAAAAATATCTTCTCACTGCCGCGTTTGCCGCGACACTTTTATTATCCGCCCGCGCCATGTCTCCCGACGACCGCGCCGCGTATCTGCACTGGATGCAACAATCCCTCCCCGACGTCCCCGCCTGGACCGCGTGGCAGCAAACAACCGCCACGCTCCCGCCCGACTTCGACGCCCTCCCCCGCTCGAACCTCCTCCCCGACCCGCTGCGTTTCCTCGACGGACGCCCCGTGCCAGACGACACCCCCGCCGCCGCCACCGCCGGCTGGGCCGAACGCCGCGCCGAAATCCTCGCGCTCTTCGAAAAATACGTCACCGGCACATTCCCGCCGAAACCGCAAATCACCCGCGTCGAAATCCTCGATGAAAACACCGCCGCCGGCTGCACCACGCGCAACGTCCGCATCCACTTCGGCCCCGACGGCAAAGGCTCCGTCCGCGTCCGCCTCGTAATCCCCGACGTCGGCACCGCCACCGCGCCCAACCAGGCCACCGCGCCCAACGCCGCCGCGCCCTCCGGCAAACTCCCCGCCCTCATCTGCCCCAACCTCCCCGGCTGGTCGCAACTCCTCGTGCGCCGCGGCTACATCTCCGTCGGCTACGCGGGCAACGACCGCATGGACGACGCCGCTCCGCTCCGCGAACTCTATCCCGATTACGATTTCGCCACGCTCCCCCGCCGCGCATGGCTCGCGCAAGTCGTCCTTGATTACATGGAAACCGTCCCGCAAATCGACATGCGCCGCGTCGCGATTTTCGGTTACTCGCGCGACGGAAAAATGGCCTCCATCGCCGCCGCGCTCGACACGCGCATCTCCGCGCTCATCGCCGGCAGCACCGGCGTCGGCGGCCTGCTCCCGTGGCGCTTCTCCGGCGAACGCGGCGGCGGCGAAGGCATCGAAAGCACCACGCGCATGTTCCCCGACTGGTTCGCGCCGCAATTCCGTTTCTTCTCCGGTCGCGAAGACCGCCTCCCCGTCGACGCCAACCTCATCATCGCGCTCATCGCCCCGCGCGCCGTCCTCAGCGAATGGGGCAACAACGACCAGGTCGCCAACGGCTGGGCCATCGAGCAAGCCCACGCCTCCGCGCAAAAAGTCTACGACCACCTCAACGCCCCCGCCGGACGCCTCGGCCTCCTCCACGTCCCCGGCTTCCACGGCAGCAACGACACCGGCGCCTGCGTCGACTGGCTCGATTACCAATTCGACCGCACTTCAAAAAAATGGACCAACGACTGGGTCTTCCCCTGGAGCTTTGAAAAATGGCTCGCGCAAACCGCCGAAAAAATCCCCCCCGCCGGCTCCCCCGCGCTCGCCACGCCGCGCGCCGCCATCCAGTGGATGCTCGGTGACGCGCCGCCGGTCCTCCCGCCGTCCACCGACGCCGTCATGCCCATGCGCCGCGGCCCGGCCCCCAGCGTCCTCGACGTCGCCCAAGGCCGCGCCGCCAACCCTGGCCAGCTCGCGCCCGACGTCCCCGCGTGGGTGATCGCCGCCGGCGGCCAGGAATACGGCTGGCTCGCGCCCGAAAAAAACCAAGTCTCCTCGCGCCGCATCCGCTTCGGCGAAAACATCACCGGCGACCTCTATTATCCCGCCGGCACATCCGCCGGCAAAAAACTCCCCGCCGTCATCTGGCTCCACGGTTATCATTATCCGCTCGGCTACATGTGGGTCTACCGCCGCGACCTCCACCCCATCCTCGCGCTCACCCGCGCCGGCTACGCCGTCCTCGCCTACGACCAGACCGGATTCGGCACGCGCTACACCGAAGCCGCGCCCTTCCACGACCGCCACCCGCGCTGGTCGCGCCTCGGCAAAATGGTCGAGGACGTCCGCGCCGCCGTCGACACCCTCGCCAAAAACGAACTCATCGACGCCGACAGCATCTCCCTCTTCGGCTACACGCTCGGCGGCGCCGTCGGCCTCCACGCCGCCGCGCTCGACGAACGCATCGCCGGCGTCGTTTCCATCAGCGGCTTCACGCCCATGCGCACCGACACCGCCGGCCGCGGCGCCAGCGGCGCGACCCGCCACAGCCACCTTTACGGCATCCTCCCCCGCCTCGGCCTCTACGCCGGAAACGAAAAAGACATCCCCTACGACTACGACGACCTCATCGCGCAAATCGCCCCGCGCCCCGTCCTCATCGTGCAACCCCGCCGCGACCGCGACGCCCACCCCGACGACGTCCGCGACGCCATTGCCCGCGCCCGCCGCGCCTATGAAAAATCCAACGCCCCCGCCAGCCTCGCCCTCCAGGAACCCGACGACTACGGCCGCCTCACCACCGCCACCCAGGACGCCGCCATCGAATGGATGCAAGAAAACATCAACCACGAATAACCTTCACACGACCACCCTCCTCCCTCGGAAGCCAATCTCCTCCCCTGGGAGCGCGGGC
>JAISGL010000274.1 GCA_031263125.1 Opitutaceae bacterium
AGGCGTTCCGGCCAGTGCTGGCAAAGGGTCACAATCAACGCGACCGAATCCGCGCCGCCGGAAAACGCCACGCACCACGGCGACTCGCCGTTCGCATGCGCATCCGCCCACGCGAGCACGGCGGGGTGCAGCGCGTTGCGCGGAAAGAGCGGAGAATGAGCGGATGTGGCGGGCGGCATTCACAGGAGAGTCTCGGCGATCTTGCACGCGCTGCCAAGCCCGGGGAAATGCCACGCAGAAAATGCCGCGCACTCTGGCGGGGCGTGCGTGCGTGGGTGCGTGTGTGCGTGCGTATGCGTGCATGCACGTGCGCGTGCCAGGCCGCTCAATTACTTTTCTATTTTGTTACGCCGGGCGCGGGCTGTGTCACGACGTGAGATCGCGCCAGCCTTGTTTTGCGACAAGGTAATCGTAGAGCGGCGCGATCATGTAACTGTTGGGTGTGCTTCCCATGGAAAACTCGACGGCGGCTTTTTTGTTTTCCCGGTCCTCAAATGAGACCGAGCCGTCTTTCATGCCTATTTCAAGGCGCTCGTAGGGGACGAGAACAGGCTCGCCTTTGAAGACGAGCATTCTGGTGGGCGTGAGCAGAACGCCGTCTTTGCGAAATTCGGCGGCGCCGATGGCCACGCTTCCGCCTTCCTGAATGCGGGCGACGAGTCGCGTGAGAAGCGACATGCCGGCGTGCTCCATGATGATGTCCAGGATTTCATCGAACATTTTGCCTTTGCTGGAACCATAAAACAGGTCGGAAAAGTTAATGACATGCCCGTCGGCGGGAGTCGTCGCGCCAAGCATGAGCGTATATGCGGTGCTGGTGCGGATGCCGTTGGTGGAGCTGCGTACGATTTGTGTGGTGATCGTTTCGACGGCGTCGGTCGCGAGTGTTTTGTCTCCGTAGGTGATCGACTGCGGCGTGATCACGAGGGATTTTTTCATGATGCCGAAAGGCAGCGTGTTTATCTGAAAACGACGTTCGCCGGATGTGGCGGGGGCGTTTTGTTCAGTGGTGGTTGGATTGGTGGTGGTTGGATCAGAGTTTTGCATGGAAGATTAAATGCCGCATATTGCTTCCGATGCGGGCCATGTCAATGTATTGTAAACACTATGGAAAGATAACGTTCTTTTCCACGGCGGGGGGCAAAGGGCGAGGGGTAAGGGGCGAGGTGTAGGGGCGAGAGGCGAGGTGATTTTGGTGATTTGTACCATTTCGCATTTCGCACTTCGCAGTCATGCACGTTAACGTCTGGTATTAACGTCTGGTATTAATATCTGATGTTACGCGACTGGCAGGATTTCGTAGGGCCTGACCTTGTGTCAGGCCGCGCACGCGTGGGAAGTCGCACAGTAATTCGCGGCCTGACACAAGGTCAGGCCCTACGTGCCGCGTAACATCAGTTAATAGGAGAGAGAATATTATCGAAATATAATAAGCAGGCGCACGGCGTTTCACGGGCAAAGAAGCCCGCGCTCCCAGGCGCTGCCGCGTGCGTGATCACGCGATTTCGAAAATCATGCGTAGCTCGCATGCGTAGCTCGCATGTGTGGCTCGCATGCGTGGCTCTCACGCGTAACTCGCACGCGTGGCACGCATGCGTGGCATGACACGCGTGCCGCGTTCGCCTTTGCCGGCTCAACTGTTTTTCAGAAACTTCACGACCGCCTCGGTGCGGGAATGCACGCGGAGTTTTTCGTAGATTTTCTTCAGGTGTGAATTCACCGTCTCCAGGCTGATCGCGCAATTGCTCGCGATTTCCTTGGATTGAAACCCCTTCGTCAGCAATTGCAGGATTTCTGTTTCGCGCGGCGTGAGCTTTCCCGCCGACGGGTCGTTTTGCAGGAAGAGTGAGAGCTGCGGTTTGCGGAATGATTGCATGACTTTGCGCGCGATTTCGCCCGTCATCGGCACCTCGCCCTTCATGAGGTTGCGTATCGCGGTCACGATTTCTTCGTAGCCGGCGCGCTTGAGCAGGTAGCCGTTGGCACCGGCTTTGATGGCCTGGAAAATCTCCCCGGTGTTTTCGTAGATGGTGAAGATCATCACCTCGGTGTCCGGCAGCAGGCGCTTGAGTTTTTCAGTGGCCTGGATGCCGGAGCCGTCGGGCAGCTTGATGTCCATGATAACGACGTCCGGGGCCAGGGGCGGGATGGTTTCGAGTGCGCCGGCCATGTTGCGGCAGCAACACACGAGCTTGAAATCGGGTGTGTCCGAAACGATCTCGCTGATCTCGCCGGCGAGGCCGGCATCGTCTTCCACGATTGCGATTGATATGGGCATGAGCATGGGCATGGGGATTGAAAATCAAGGGTTGGAATTGCGACTCAATGAAGTGGAGCCGGGGCGCCGGACGCGAATTGTTTTTGTCCGGTCTTTCGAATCCGTCCGCTCTTTCAAATCCGGCGGCTTGCACTGGAGCGGGATGCCGACCGTGATGCGCACGCCCTTGCCGGGGGCGCTCGCGATGTCGATGTCCGCGCCGATCTCGGACATGCGCGCGCGCATGTTTGCCAGGCCGTTGCCGTTGCGGTTGCCGCGGACAGTCGTGTCGAAACCGCGCCCGTTGTCCTCGATGCTCATGTGAAAACGGTCCCTGTCCGCGGACAGGTTGAGCGTGACGCGGCCGGCGCCCGAATGATTGAGCATGTTGTTGAGCGCCTCCTTGGTGACGGCCAGCAGGTGATGCCGGACCTCGGGGGTGACAGGCGTGTCCGGGATGGCGTCATCGGCGCCAGTCACCGCGCAATGGATTCCGGTGCCGGAAAGGTGGCGTTGCGCATGGCGCGCAAGAAAGGCGGCCAGATTCCGCCAGCCGGTGTTTTGCGAATCCACGGTCCAGATGATCCCGTGCAAATCCTCGATCAAATGGCGCGAAAGGGTGACGAGGCGCCCGAGGCGTTCCTTTTGCGCGGGGTCGGTGTTTTTGCGCCTGAGGCTGTCGGCGACAAAACCGATTTGCACCATGTGCCCGCCGAGGTCGTCATGCAAATCGCGCGCGATGCGCGAGCGTTCGCGATCAAGGGCGTGCTCGCGCTGGAACCACCGCAGCCGCCGTTTGAGCACGCGGTTTGAAACAACGCGCGCGCAACAGGCCACAATCGCCGCGAACACCAGCAGCGCGCCCGCGCGCGCCCACCACGTCTGCCACCACGCGGCGGCGACGATGAGGGTGAGCGATGTTTCCGATTGCTCCAGGATGCCGCTGTCGGCATCGCCCGCCTGCACGCGAAACACATATCGTCCCGGCGGCAGGCGTGGGTAGGTGCAGACGCGCTCGTTGCCCGCGTCGATCCAGTCGCGCTCAAAGCCCTCCAGCATGCGGCGCACGTGCGTGCGTTCGGGTGTGGAAAAATTGAGCGCCGTGAAACGTATTTCGAGCGATGTGGCGCAGGGCGGGACACGCACCGGCATCCCGGTGGCCGGGATTGGCAGAGACCCGCCATCCACGGCCATGCCGTCGATATAAACGGGCGGGGGTTTGCGCATTTCGCGCGGATTCGGCGGCTCGAAACCCGCCACGCCGCGATAGGTGGAAAACCACACGCGCCCGTCGCGGTCTTTCCACGCCATCGGCTGGTTGCCGAGTATTCCGGAGACGCCATCAAGGTTTTCGTCGCGACCGAGCAACGTCGCCAGCACCTTCCGGCCCGGTGTGTCCGCCGCATCGAGCAACCGGCGGATCGGCACATGAAAGATGCCGCGCGGGCCGCTTCCCCAGAGGCGCCCGTGGTTGTCCTCCACGACCTGGATGGCGAGGTCGTCCGGGAAGCCGTCGGCGCGCGTGAAGAGCCGCGATTTTCCCCCGTCGCGCCAGAGCAGCAGGCCGCGCGTCGTGGTGATCCAGAGCCGGTTTGCATCGTCCGCAAACATTGCGAGCAGACGGAGCGTGCGGTCGGTGGAGAAGAGCGTTTTCGCCTCGAATCTGCCGGCGTCCCGGTCGAAACGGAGGAGCATGCCATAGTCGGCGCCGACCCAGATTTCGCCGCCCTCGCGCTCCACGATGCTCACCACCGGAAAAGGGCTGCTTGGAAAAGCGTCGGCCTGCGTGAACTCGCGCAACACGCCGTCGCGCAGCACGCCGAGGTGTCCGTTATCCCAGCCGATCCACAGGTCGCCGTTGGCCGCGCAAAAAAGCGTCTGCACATTGGGCATCCGCGCCGCGTGGCGCCTGAGAATCCATCGCGCGCCGCCGCCTCCGCCGCCGGAATCGATTCGGAAAAGCCCCGCGGTCGTGCCGGCCCACACGCGCCCCTGCCGGTCAACGCACACGGTGTTCGCATAGGGCGCCGGCTCTCCAGGCTCCGTTGACGCCACGATGGCCTGGCCGTCTTTCCAGCGGACCACTCCGCCGGCCTGGTTCGCGCACCAGAGCGCGCCGTCTTCATCCTCGCACACCGACGTGCTCACGTCCGCCGGAAAACCCTTCGCGGAATCAAGCAGCACGTGGCGGCGCGGTTTCACGCGAATCAGCCCGTCGCCGTCTGCGCCCAGCCACACGTTGCCGTCGATGTCGTCGGCGATTGACATCACGCGGGAGTGGGGCGGCGCGACGCGTTCGAGCATGTTGTCCGCCAGCCGCCACACCGTGTCGCGCACCGTCGCCACCCACAGCGCACCGTCCCGCGTTTCCAAAAGCTCCCGGATGCCATAACGCCCCGGCCAGTCCCTGCCGGATGCCAGCACGAACCATCTGCCGCCTTCGAGTCTGGCCAGATGCTCGCGCGCCGCGATCCACAGGCCGCCCGAACGCGACGGCGCGATGACGAGTGAATGCCCCGCCGTCCGCGAATATTCGTGCAACCCCTCCCCGTCGTGCCACCCCAAAAAAGTGCCGCCACCCACCCACATGCGCCCCTGTCCGTCAGGCACAAAGCTGAAATGCTCGTCGCGTGCAAGCGCGTCTCCGCCGATGGCGAACGTTTGCAGATTCCCGCCGGCCCAGCGCAAAACTGATGACGCATCCGTGCCTATCCACACGGCGCCATCCTCATCAAGCGCCAAATCCCGCAGGGAGACCCCGTGCAGCGACGCGTTTGCCGGATGCGACTCGAACACGCCATCGCGCAATCGCACGACCTTGTTCCCGCTGGTGATCAGCAGCAACGTCCGCCTGTCCTCCACGGCGAGTGCGCGGATGTTATGGCCGCCCTGCATGAAGTCCTCCGGCACGCAGTATTCGACGAATTGACGCCCATCGAAACGCGCCAGCCCGCCGAGCGTGCCCACCCACAAAAAACCGTCCGGATCGCGGACGATGTCGCGCACGCCATTATGCGGCAACCCATCCTCCACGTACCACGTCCGCCTGAGGAAATCCGGATGTCGCGCACATTCCGGCGCCGGGGTGGCGCGCAGCCCAAAGACGGCCATGAGCCAGAACGTCGCACAAAAAAACAAACGAGGTATCATGCCGTATATATCGCCACGATTGTCTGGAAAAATGCAACGGCCAAAAAATCCCCTGTACTGGGGATATATTTCAGTTCCTGCCTTTGTTATTATCAGGCGTTCCCGGTTGTTGTTTTCGAGATTTCCCTAGCCATCAGTCATTCCCCTTCACGGGCGGAAACGTTTGTTTGGGAAACCGCGAAAACGAGGACCATACGATACCGTAACCCATAAACAAACCAACCTATGCATACTATATTCCTCCGTTTGAAAACAGCGCGTGTCCTGGTGACATTGCTCGGAAGCATCCTCGCGATGTCTTCGGCGTTTCTATCGGCGCAGGCTGTCAGAAATGACAATGCTGCCATCCCCCCCTCCCCCCCCGTGCTTGTTAATAATAATACAGTTGGGGAAACTAATGATGACGTTATCATGCTGTCGCCCTTCCAGGTGGATGCCACCAGGGAAAAAGGCTACTTCGCCGAGAACACCCTCGCCGGCAGCCGCATGAGAACCAATATCGCGGACTTGGGCGCGGCCATCTCGGTCGTCACCAAACAGCAACTGGAGGATACCGCGTCGCTGGATATAAACGACATCTTCCGCTATGAAATCGGCGCCGAGGGTTCCACGACCTACACGCCGAATGTCACGAATCCCAACCGCCCTTATACAGTGTCCGAGACGATTGCCGGAAACAATATCAATGGCAACATGACGGCGAACACCAACACCACGGCAAACCGTGTCCGCGGCCTCGGCTCGCCCTCCTACGCCATCAATTATTACCAGGCGCTCACCCAGTTACCGTTCGATTCCTATAACGCCGCCTCGTTTGAAATCAACCGCGGCCCCAATTCCATGCTCTTCGGCATGGGCAGCCCGGCGGGCATCGTCAACATGAGCACGGCGCAGGCGGCATTAAACAAGGACACGGCGCAGGTGCAGGTGCGCATTGATGATCGCGGCTCGGAGCGCGTGGCGTTCAGTTTCAACAAGACGCTCATCAAGGACAAGCTGGCCATTTATGGCGCGCTTTTATATAACGACGAGCAATTCGTGCGAAAACCCTCCTACGACATCACGCGGCGGCAGTATGGCGCGATCACCTACAAACCTTTCAGGCACACCACGCTTCGGGCCAGCGTCGAGGGTTACAACAATGACAACCGCCGCCCGAACAGCCTCACGCCCACCGACTATGTGAGCGAGTGGCGCAACGGCGGCAGCATTGTATATAATGCCCGGACTCATGAATTCACCAGCCTGGCGACAAACCAGGTGGTGAGCATGTATGCCGGTTCCGCGGCCTCACCCTGGGCCTCCACCGTCAGGGATTACGTCATGGGCCGCCCTGATTTCGATTCCACGAAATGGGATGCCGCCAACGACCGTTACAATGGAATATCCATTTTCGGGGGCGATGCCCTGGGCAGGATCGACTCCATTCTCTACACGCACGGCGCGACCCAATACAATTCCCGGACGGTCATGCAAATCGCCGACGGCAGGCTGCAACGCTGGTTTCAGCCCCTGGGCGGGAACAACCCCAACATCTATCGTTGGGGCGAGTCGCCCCGGACTCCCTTCCTCACCGGCGCCGGCGACGCGTCAAGCCCCAATTATATTTATAACATGGGCCGGAATTTGTCGGACATATACGATTGGTACCAGGTGGAGACCGGGGCCTGGACGATGTCACAGACACCCCTTTATAATGGCACCGTGCATTATCCGGGAGTGACCGACCGGTCGATATATGACTGGAAAAGGGTCAACATTCTCTCGATGAATTTCGGCCACCAGAGGAGCACCAATTATAATATAGAGCTGGAGCAGGAGATTATTCCCAACCTGTTGCATTTCAGCGCCGGCTGGTTCCGCCAGGACCTGGACTCGATGACATCCTACAATGTAGGCTCGCTGGACGACACCCGCATTTATGTGGACACCAACGAGCTGAAATCCGACGGCACGCCCAATCCCTACGTGGGCCGCCCTTATGTCCGCGACGAGACTCCCGAGCATTTTCAGAATGACTGGACCGTCGACCAGTATCGCGCCATGCTGGCCTTCACGCCCGACTTCACCAAAAACAAGAATTGGACCCGGTGGCTGGGGCGCCACCAAATCATGGGTCTGGCCTCTTATTATGAAAGCGTGAACACCACCATCCGCCACCGCCAGGTCTTCGCATACAGCGATCAGGAGGAGGGCCTTTACCGTTATGCGGCGGATTCCAGAAACGCGGGCTGGGCGATTCAGGGCGGCTCCACGATCCGCCGCCATTTTTATCTCGACACCGGCGGCGCGCAGCCCGGCAACGGCGCCGTCACCCAGGCTTCCGGCGGCATGGACGACGATCCGGTCAACGCCCCGGTCACGGTTTACGATTATATAAACGGCACGTTCAAGGATATCAACATGACCGCGCTTTGGAATCCCTTCGACGGCGGAACCACCCGTGCCGGCCGCACGCTCACCTCCCTCAGCGCGGGCTGGACCGGCTACCTGTGGGAGGATCGCATTATCACCACTGTCGGAGTCCGCCGTGACATTAATAAAACCCGCGGCGTCACAGCCGGCGCGGTCGGCGATCTTCCGTCCATGCCCAACGCCGAGAGATGGGTGGATGGTGTTTATCAATACGGCGAGGTTTTCAAACGCTGGCAGGGCTGGAACCGTCTGGCCGGCACGACCAACACTCTGGGCGCGGTCGTGAAACCTTTCCTCCACTGGGCGCCTGTCAGCAGGCGCGCGGACGGCAATATATTCTGGGAGGCAATCGAAAATCTCGGATTCAGTTATAATAAATCGGACAACTTCGACGCACCCACGACGACTTATGTTGACGCGTTTGGCAAACCGCTCGGCAAGCCGGAGGGCACCGGCAGGGACTACGGCGTCCAGGTTTCCCTCCTCAAAGGCAAACTCTACGCCCGTCTCAACTGGTTTGAATCCGACAACCGGAACACACCCTATTTGGGCGCGATGGACCGGCTCAGGCTGCATATTGACACCACCGCCTTCCGCGGCTGGCTGGAGCATATATACATGCTCAACCAGGGCGCCAATCCTTCGCAGGCTGACTGGTGGGGACCCTGGACATCGGGCCAGCCCGGCTTCGACCAAACCAAGCATGACGCGATGAGGGCATGGGTGGGCGACCACTGGATTGTTTCACCGGATGTGCCCGGCTCCATCGGCGGCATGGATGGTTTTAATAATTACGGCATGTTCAGGGCCGGCAGCATTCGCGGCACGACCGCCACACTGGCGAAGGGCACGGAGCTGACGGTCAATTTCAACCCCCTGCCCAACTGGACCATCAAACTGACCGCCACCAAGGTGAAAACCTCGAACTCCGACACCACCAAGGAGGTTGACGCATGGCTGGCGGTGCGCAAGCCCGTGTGGGACAACGCCAGGGCGGAAGACTATTTGAATGACGTAGGCAAGGCGACGCTCCAGAGCCTTGGCGGCATTGGTAATTACACGCTGTACAATACTACAAAAAAAGGCAATATCACGACCTTCTGGGAAAGCACCAACTACCGGACAGTGACAAATGGAACCACCATCAATTCGGACGATACAAGCGGCTGGACCACGTCGCAGGGCTACTACGATTCCGTGTTCGCCTCGCAATACGCCATGCAAAAAGACCTGGAGGGTCAGGTGGTTTCGGGGCAGCGCAAGTATAATTTCAGCGTGGTTACAAATTATGCCTTTACCCGCGGCCCGCTGAAAGGCTGGGGCATCGGCGGCGCCCAGCGCTGGGCTGACAAGGCCATCATCGGTTATTATGGCAAGGACACACTGGACGACACGGATGATCTCCCCGATGCATCGGATGTCACCCGCCCCATCTACGACAAGGCCATGTGGTATACCGACCTCTGGATTTCCTACACGCGCAAAATATTCAACGACAAGGCGCGCATGAAATTGCAGCTCAACGTGGCGGATGTTTTCCAGGACGGCGAATTGCAACCCGTCGCCGCCGACTGGGTGGGCAGACCCTACGCCTTCCGCATTGTGGATTCCCGCAAGTTCATCCTCACCGCCACATTCGAGTTCTGAATCGTAATGTGGATGTGTTGTTACAGTCATGGGATGCTCCCCCTGTCACAGAGACGGGGGGAGCTTTTTATAAAACGCCTAAAACGCCATTTTGAATATATAACTGATGTTACGCAGCACGGCAGATTTTGCAGGGATTTTGTAGGGCCTGACCTTGCGTCAGGCCGCGCCCGCGTGGGAGACCACACAGGTAATTCGCGGCCTGACACAAGGTCAGGCCCTACGAAATCCGGCTGCTGCGTAACATCAGTATATAATTCCCAATACCAATAAACCGATTTTCATATGAATTTCCACACGATCATAAGCCACCCGGCTCGCGCAACCCACGCGCAGGATGCACAGCGCCCCCGCGCCCGGCGCGGCTTTCGATGCGCGCTCAAGACGGGTTTCCCCATCTTGATGTTCGCGATGATGTTCGCGATGACTTTCGCGATGGTTGCCGGGGCGCTCTCCGGGGCGGAGCTTCCTTTGCGCGGGGAAGTCCTCGGAATCGTGCGGCGCTCGGCATCCGCCGAGGTGGCCCGGCACACGGATTCCGCCACGTCCGGGAATGCCATCGGAAATGCATGGACCGACGCGGCGTTTTTCACCGGTGCGGTGAAGCTCGTCGATGAGGTGGACGCGCCCGACATCCTGGAATTTTGCCTGAAAACAGCCGGGCAACTCAATTACGCGCATCGTGGAGGTTGGGCGCCAATCCATCTCATCAATGCCGACGACATGGCGATTGGCGACCTCTACCAAGCCGTGTATCTCCGCACCGGTTGGGTGGGGGCGCTGCTGCCGTTGAAGCAGCGCCTCGACTATACTTTGCCATATCTCAAACGTGAGCCTGAGCCGTCCCGGCTGGTCTGGTGGTGGTGTGACGCGCTGTTCATGGCACCGCCGGTTTGGGCGCGCATGACGGCAATCACCGGTGATCGCGGCTATATTGATGCGATGGACGTGCAATGGTGGCGGGTGCATAAGCGGCTCTACGACAGGCAGGAGCGGCTTTTCGCGCGTGACGCCCGCTTCATCGAACGCCGTTCGGAAAACGGAAGGAAAATCTTCTGGTCACGCGGGCAGGGATGGGTTCTTGCCGGATTGTGCCGGGTGCTCGAACTCATGCCTGCGGATTATCCCTCGCGGTCGCGTTACATCACGCTCTTCCGCGAGATGGCGGGCCGCATCGCGTCGCTGCAACATCCGGACGGACTGTGGCGTGCCAGCCTTCTCGACCCCGAAACATTTCCCGAGCCGGAAACATCGGGAACAGCCCTCTTCACCTACGCGCTCGCTTTCGGAGTGAACCACGGATTGCTGGAGCGTGACATTTATCTCCCGCATGTGCTGAAAGGGTGGGCGGGGCTGAACCGTTTTGTGCTTCCGGACGGCATTCTGGGGCAGGTACAGACTACCGGGGACCAGCCCGTGCCCACGAAAAGAGAATCCACGGCGCTCTATGCGACCGGCGCCTTTATCCTCGCGGGTCTCGAAGTCGCGAGGCTCGCGGAGAGCGCGGGCAAACCGGCTTCGCTGCCCCTGCCTGCAAGGAAAGCGCCCCAATTGAAATATGAAGCCGCGAACTGGGGGCCGCGCAAACTTCCCGCCATGCCGACGCCGGAGCAGCTCAAGGAATATGAACGCAACGAGGCGGAGCGACGCGCGGTCGCGGACCAGTCCTTCGACCCGATGACCGACGATCCCGGATTCGTCCCTCTTTATCCCTTATCCTGTTCCAAAGTGTCTCCAAAGTACCTGTCCCCTTTTTGAACCTCCTTGAATACTTGCCACCGGAACACTGATCCGAGACGCAACTGATCCTTTTATTTACAATTAGCCATGAATGATCCAAGTCGCAGAAATTTTATCAAACAAAGTGGCATCGTTGGAGCGGGCTTGATGTTGGGCATGACAGGCAGCACAGGCAGCCGTGCTGCCCGCCAGCGTGACGATGCCTCCGCGCACACGCACAAGCGCAGTGTTCCGCTGAAATGGCTGGATGGAAAACCACCACTTTTGCCGGTCAGCGTGGCATGGGGCGTCCCCTGGCCGCGCGGTGCGATGACCACGCGAGACCGCGTCGGCGTCGTGGACAGCCAGGGGCGCGGCGTGCCCGCGCAGCAATGGAATCTCGGATATTGGCCGGACGGTTCCGTGAAATGGACAGGGATGGCAATCGCCGCCGACGCCCACACCGAAGGTCTAAGCATAGTCACGGAGGCAACTGCCGAAGCGCCGTCCGGGGCGCCGTCCGAGACCGCAGTCACGGTTCGTGAGGAAGCGGCGTCGGTGACGATCAACACCGGGGCGTTGGTTGCAAAAATCAACCGGACGGGACGAAGCCTGATTGCGTCGCTGGCGGTCGGGGGCCGCGCGGTTGCCTTGGATGGCCGTCTCATCGCCTTGCGCGAGGACCGCTCGCAATTTGAAAGCCGGCGCGTTTTGCGCGAGGAGGAATATGTCGGCAAAATCAAGACCGTCACGGTCGAGCAGGCCGGCCCCATCCGCGCGGTGGTGAAAATCGAAGGCGTCCACGCTACCGCTGCTTCCGTCGGGGCCGAGGCCGGCGACGACTCCGGCGGCAGCAGCAACGGCAACGACAGCGGCAGCAGCAGTGGAGGCAACGGCGGCAACGGCGGCGGCAACGTCGCCAATGACGCGCGCGAATGGCTGCCGTTCGTTGTGCGGCTCTACTTCACGACGGGCCTCAACTCCATCCGTCTCGTTCACACCTTCATTTTCGATGGAGACCAAGCCGTGGATTTCATCAAGGGAATCGGCCTCGCCTTCACCGTTCCTTTCCGCGAGGAAATCCAGAACCGGCACATCCGTTTCGCCACCGACAATCACAATCTTTTTTCCGAACCCGTCCTCATGGCTCCCGGCTATTATTCCCGCGCGTCGGACGGTATCCGGGAATACCAGCGGGCGCAACTGGACGGAAAACGCATTCCCAATCTCGCCGGACTGCCGGAGCGGGATTGCGCGAACATTCTCGGCACGCCGGTTTGGGACAGTTTCAAACTCAACCAGCTCAACGCCGATGGCTGGGACCTCGTCAAGCGCACCAATCCCAAAAGTTCGTGGGTGCGCGTCACCACGGGCAAAAGGGCGCGGGGACTGGCCTGGCTCGGGGACGTGAGCGGGGGGCTTGCCGCGGGCCTGAGGCGTTTTTGGCAAAAATATCCCGCCTCGTTCGAAATCACCGACGCCGCCAGTGCCGCCGGCGGATTCAAGGTCTGGCTCTGGTCGCCCGACGCGCAAGCCATGGACATGCGCCACTACGACATCGTCCGGCACGACCAGGACGTGATCTATGAAACCGCGGGAGACATTGACCGGGCCGACGCCCACGGCTGCGCCAACACCTCCGAACTCACCCTCTGGGCGACACCGGACACACCCGCCCCGGACATTCTGGACAAAATGGCTGACACGACCGGCGCGCCGCCCCAGCTCGTTTGCACACCGGAATATTATTTCAGCACGCGCGCGCTGGGCGTCTGGAGCCTTCCGCACACGCCCGTTCCCGGCATTTCCGCCGCCCGGATTGACTCCGCTGAAGTCCAGCTCGGACGCGCCTTCGACTTTATGAACGGCGAAATCGGGCGCCGCAAATGGTATGGCTTCTGGGATTTCGGCGACTATCGCCGCACCTTCGATCACATTCGCCGGGCATGGATGTATGACATCGGCGGCCACGCATGGAACGCCACCGAACTCCTTCCCAACGTCTGGCTCTGGCTCGCATTCCTGCGCACCGGACGCGCCGACATTTTCCGCGCCGCCGAAGACATGACCCGCAACACGCTCGAAGTGGATGTCTACCACATCGGACGTTTCGCCGGCCTGGGTTCGCGTCACAACGTCACCCACTGGGGCTGCGCCTCAAAGGAGGCGCGGATCAATTCCGGCATGTTGAAACGTTATCACTATTATCTCACCACCGATGAACGTCTGGGCGACCTCATCACGGAGCCAATTGGCAAGGCTGAAGCCTCCCTCGAACGAAAGAAAAAGCCCGGGGACGGAACCCCGCGCGGACCGTCTGTCAGAATCGGTCCCGAGTGGTTTTCCTTCGTCAGCACCTGGCTGACGGAATGGGAGCGCACCGGGGATGCGAAATACCGCGACTATTGCCTGGCCGGCATGAGAGCCATCGGAGCGCGCCCGGAAATATTGACCGGCAACGAAAACTGCTGGCTCGACCCCGACACCAAGGCACTGACAGGCGCGGGCCGGCCCAATCCCGCCAACCGCCACTTCCGGTTTGTTTTCGGAGGCGACCTCGTCGCGATGGAATTGATGTCGCTCATCGAATGCCCGGAGTTTGAGCAGGCATGGAACCGGTTCTGCGAGCAGGAAGCGGAAAACGTCCGGCAAAACGGCTATTACGAATCCCGCCTCATTGCCCATGTCGCGGCCACGACCGGCTCCGCTGATTTGCGGAAAAGGGTGATCGAAATGCACGCGGCGTTGCTGACGTTTGGCGGCGGCGATTATTTTGATGCCGCGCCGCTGGTATTCGACGGCCCGTCGGTCACGCAGCCGGCAGTGGTTCATCCAGGCGCCCGCCGTTCCATCGCGTCGAACATCCACACTCCGGAGATTGCCCAGTGGGCGATCAACCTGATCACCATTCCCGAACTGCTGCGCTAATGCCGGGCGTTAATTTCCATTTGCATTACAAGTGACCGACGTGGGGCGACCCTGGGAAAAATCGAAAAAACAACAACTTGAGCCTTGGGAATTACGCAAAATTCCGAAATTTTATAATTTTTATTATGTTGAATATAAATATGTTACAAGTTACTATTTGAGAGGTTGCCAGACCGGGATTGCCGGACCTGCCCGTTCGTTGAGTGTGTCGTTGAGTGTGTCGTTGAGTGTGTCGTTGAGTGTGCCGTTGAGTGTGTTGTTGAGTCTGTTCACGCCGCGCCGGTTCGATTCAGCCGGACGCAAGCGAGCGCCGCCGTGGTGTGCGCAAAACCATGATTTCGTCCATGTCGCCACCGCCGGCCATGCTACCGCTGGTCACGCCACCGCCGGCCACGCCACCGCCGCTGTCCACGCCGCCCCAGTCGCAGACGGGCGGCAGGGCGCGGAGTTCCTTGCGGCGGCGCAAGCCTGTCTTTCGTCGGAGGAGCGTGAGGTGTTTCGAGACAAAGGCCCTGCCGCCGAGTATGCCTGCACCGGTAAAATAGCGTATCTGGCATCTCAATGCAGTGGACAGTGGCAGTTTCCCCTTCGCGCGCACTGTTTCCTCAAAAAGATTTTCCGAAACGGCGGCCTTGCCAACGCGTGGTTTGGCGCCGCTGCCGATAATCATGAGACGATAATATTCCTGCGCGTCCCGCCATGTGCGCGCATCATCCTCGCCGATGACATGTATGATTCCCGCCTGTGCGATTCTCCTGCCCGCGATAGCCTCGCTGTAACCGCAAAACCGGTAGTCCTTGGGATCGTCGGCGAGTCCGGCGCGCACGGGATTCAAGTCGATGTACGCGGCCACGGTGCGAACAGCGCGTCCGTCCGGCTGAACGAGCACACTCTTGAAACGCTCGGCCCAGAGCGTGCCGAAGCGGTTGTGCGTTTTGTTGAACCAGATGGTGAAGCGTTGTTTGAGCAGCTTCATGAAAGCAGAGACATCATTCATGAGGGCAAGCTGCTGTTTGCGCCAGGCGTCGGCATCGGGGCCGCCAGTTTTGAGTTGTGCCTCGATAGTGGCAAGCGAAGCGCTCTGATACCAGGTTGGTTTTGGGTGAAGCAACCTATACCGGCGAAGCAATTCCGCATCGGCGACGGGCGTTTTTTTTGGCACCCGGACGAGCACATGGAAATGATTGTCCATGATGGCGTAAGTGTG
>JAISGL010000310.1 GCA_031263125.1 Opitutaceae bacterium
CTGCCGCCTGTCTGTGACTGGGGCGGCGCGGGAGAAGACGGTCTCACGGTCATGCGCACGCCCAGAAAACAGATGTCCGGAAAACAGACGCTCAAAAGACAGACATCCGGCTGATTCCAGCCCTCACTCCCCCATCCCTCGCTTACGTTTACGACACTCTCTGTTTATTGTTTTTTATAAACTGATGTTACGCAGCAGCGCCTGGGAGCGCGGGCATCTTTGCCCGCGATGAATTTTCGAGATACACCAAGCGGGCGCATGGTATTTCGCGGGCAGAGATGCCCGCGCTCCCAGGCACGGACTTCGCGTTGTCCCCAGGCACGGACTTCGTGTTGTCCTCGCCCAATCGCGGGGGGCGGGTTTGGTTGATCGAGAAAGAACACGCCGCCAAGGGAGGGGCTTTTTTTCGAATTGGGCGAGGATTCGCCTCGTCAGCAGGCTTGGCAGCCTGCGCTGCGTTGCTCACTCGCTCTCACTCCAAAATAAAGGATAGAGGGGGAAAAGAGGACTGTCCCTGTTTTCGTATGCACTTTACATGGCCTTGCGTTGGGACGCGCACGGCTCCGGGTGGTCCTTGGCGGAGCGTCTTTCGCCAGTCCTGACATTAACCACTCCTTGCTCCGAAAAACAGGCTTGGCAGTTTGTGCTGCCCGGCGGCGGGGGCGAAACGTCCGGAGCTGGAAGCAGGCTTGGCAGCCTGCGCTACGTGCGCGGCGCGCAGGGGCTGTGATTTCCCTATGAGACAAGCCAATCCAGACCAATGCACCACGGAGGACATCGGGGACACGGAGGCGAAAGCATTTCTCCGTGTGGGAGATTGTCGCTTTCGCTCGAAACTCAGTGTCCTTCGTGGTGAATTAAAAATCACTCCTCCTTTGATTGCGGCTATGTCGCGCGAATGCCTATCTTGGGAGCGCGGGCATCCCTGCCCGCAAAACGCCGTGCGTCCGTTTGGTGTCTTTCGAATACGCATCGCGGGCAGAGATGCCCGCGCTCCCAGGAACGGACTTCGCGTTGCCTTCGCATAATCGCGGGGTTCGGGTTTGGTTGATCGAGAAAGAACATAGCAGCGTCTTTTGAACCGGCCTTCGCGTAACATCAGATCATGGTTTTCATTGAGACAGTCCGGCGCGGGGATTTTTCATGAGGGCAACGAGGCGGGCGGCGAGGGTGGCGCGCTGGCCGAGGTGTATGTGCAGGTAGCTCGCGAGCAGGTTGCCGCTTGCGTAACCGCAGGGCGCGCTGGCGGCGTCTTTTCGCGAGGGGCGTGACATCCATGCGAAGGGCGGGGGCGATTCGGCGTTGCTTGCGCGGGGCGGGGTCTCGTGCTCCCACGCGCTGTAGTGAAACTCGTGCGCCCGCAGCGTTTCGCCGGCGGCGACGAGGAGGTTCGGCTTCAGCGCGGTCGCGTAACGATAACCGAATCCCGCCAGGCGTTTGGTCATTCGCGTGACGCCGGGGACAAGGCCGGCCATCGGCCAGCGCCGGCCTTGGTCGTCGATGAGGGCTTCGGTGAGCGTCATGAAACCGCCACACTCGGCGAAAATCGGGATGTCGCGCGCGCGGGCCATGCGCAGGTCGTTCCAAAGTGCGAGGTTTTCGGACAACGCTTTTGCGTGTAGTTCGGGGTATCCGCCGCCCAGATAGACGCCTGCCGCGTCTGCCGGCAGGCGTTCGCCGCAGGTGGGTTTGAAATATGCGATTTGGGCGCCGGCGGCTTCGAGGAGGGTGAGGTTGTCGGGGTAATGGAAACAGAATGCGGCGTCGCGTGCCACGGCGAGGAGCGGTGGGGCGAGGAGCGGCGCGGCGGGTGGTGGCGCGGCGGGTGGTGGCATGGCGAGAGGCGGGGAGATGGGTGGTGGTGCGGCGGGTGGTGGAGAGATGAGTGGCGGTGTGGCGGAAGGCGGGGAGATGGGTGGCGGTGTGGCGGGGGGTGGGGAGATGGGTGGCGGTGTGGTGGGAGGCGGGGAGGTGGAGTGGGAGCGCAAATGGGGGTGGGTGAGGGAATGCGAGCATACGGGCGGGGCGTTCGTGTTGTCCAAGCTCACGGGCGGGATGCTCGTGCTGCTCATGGGCGGGACGCCCATGCTACTCACGGGCGGGGCGCTCGCGCTGCTCATGGGCGGGACGCCCATGCTACTCAAGCAGACACCCGCGCTGTTCATGGGCGGGGCGTTCGTGTTACTCACGGGCAAGATGCCCGTGTTACCCAAGCGGATGTTCGCGCTGCTCATGGGCGGGACGCCCATGCTACGTTCTGCAATTGCAACGATTGCATCAAGGTCGAGGCGCTTTGCGGCTTCGGTGCTCACGTTTTGGATAAGCGTTTCGGATATGTTCGCATTTTGTTCGATTTCGTGGATCAGGCCGAGGTGGCGTTCGCTTATCGCAAGCGCGGCGTTGCGCGGCAGCCAGCCGATGACGGGGGCGTGACAGTGGTGCGCGATGGCGGCGGCACAGCCGGTCGCGTGCGTTTCGCTGCCGGCGTTGTTGAGGATGAATCCGGCTATGCGCGTGCCGGGGTCAAATTGTTCGAAGCCGCGCGCGATGGCGGCGATGCTTCGCGCCGACTTGGAAATGTCCATCACGAGGAGCACGGGCGCGCCGAGGAGTTTTGCGATTTGCGCGGCGGAGGCGCGGTCGTTTTCGAAATCGCTGCCGTCGAAAAGGCCCATCACGCCTTCGATGATGGCAATGTCCGCGCCCGCGCAGGCGCGCTCGAAAATGGCTGCGACGCAGGAATCGTCGAGCATCCATGTGTCGAGGTTGCGGCAGGGGCGTCCGGCGGCGCGGCTGTGCCAGGAGGGGTCGATGTAGTCCGGCCCGCACTTGAAGGGTTGCACGATGAGTCCGCGCGCGCGCAGCGCGGCGACGAGGCCGATGACAACGGTGGTTTTGCCAACGCCGGATGATGTACCGGCGATGACGAGGCGGGGAATGTTGCAGGGGATGTTTTGGGAAATCTCAGGCATGGGTGTCCGGAGGGGGTGCGCGCCGGCACGGGGCAAGGCGGAGGCGCGCTTTTTGCAGGAGGGCGTCGTTGGAAAAAATCATCGCGCCACTTTCATGCGCGAGAATACGGCCGCCGGACATGATGACGGCTTCGTCCGCCCACATGCGCGCGAGTTCGACGTGGTGCGTGGAAAAGAGAATCGCGATGCCTTGCGCCGAGAGGCGGTCGAGCTGGTCGAGCAGCCCGTTCACGCCTTCGGGGTCGAGTCCGGCGGTCGGCTCGTCGAGGAGGAGCACGCGCGGGCGCATGGCGAGGGCGCCGGCGATGGCGGCGCGTTTGCGCTGTCCGTGACTGAGCATGTGCAACGGCAGCGCGCCGAGTTTTTCGAGTCCCACGGCGGCGAGTGATCCGGCGACGCGGCTCGCGATTTCGCCGGCGGGCAGGCCGAGATTCATCGGGCCGAAGGAAACGTCCTGCGCGAGCGTGCCGGCGAAGAGCTGGTCGTCGGAATCCTGGAACACGAGCGCGACGCGGCGGCGCAGCGCGATGAGGCCGCGTTTGGAATATTCGATGGGCGCGCCTTCGTGGAGCACCGCGCCGCCCGCGGGGCGCAGCGTGCCGTTGAGGTGCAGCAGGAGCGTGGATTTGCCGGAGCCGTTTGCGCCGAGCAGGGCGACGCGCGCGCCGGGGCGGAGCGCGAGCGAAACGCCGTCGAGCGCGCGGAGGCGGTGCGCGTTGTGCAGGGCGGCCACGTCGTCCGCGCCGGGATACGAATAGCGGAGGTCGCGTGCTTCGAGGATGGCGCGCGCTTCGGGGATGGCGCGTGCTTCGGGGGTGGCGCGTGCTTCGGAGATGGTGCGCGCTTCGGGGATGGGTTTTTCGGATGGCGGGTTCATGCGGGGAAAAACAGCGACGGCAATGCGCGCGCAAACAGTGTCACCGTCGCGACGCAGGCGGGGATGAGGAGCGCGAGGATGTAATCGCGGCGCGTGGTTTCGGCTGGCGGCAGCATCACGGCGAGCGAGTTGTCGTAGCAGCGCGACTGGAGGCCGCGTTCGAGATTCGCGGCCCGCGCGTGCGTGCGCGTGAAGAGCGCGACGGCGGCGAGGCCGGTCGAGCGAAACATGCAGCGGGCGTTGCGGTAGCCGAGGCGGTTTTGTTGCGCGCCGATGATGGAGGCGCGGCTTTCATCGAGCAGGAAAATCGCGCGGTAGGTGATGCCCATGAGTTCGATGAGCGCCACGGGCACGCGTGCGCGCCGGAGCAGCGCGAGCGTTTGCGAGAGCGGCGACGTGAACGCGTAGAGCAGCGTGACCGAGAGCGCGGCGGCGGCGCGGCACGATGTTTGCAGCGCGGTATGCGCGCCTTCGTGCGTGAAGGCGATGCGCAGGCCGTGTCCGGTGTCCCAAGTGACCGAGATGCACAGCACCACCGCGCCCGTGATGAGAAAACCCATCGGGATGACAAACGCCTTTGCAAACGCGCCGGCTGGCACGCGCGCGCCGGACAAGGCGGCGAGCCATGCGGCGCAAATGACGGGCGGCGCGACCGCAACCGGCGGCAGGCACAAGGCGCACAGCATCAATCCCGCGCACAGCAGCATGACCGCGCCGGTTCTGGCGTGCCAGCGGTTGGTGTGGGCGATGATGTCGATGCGGCGGAGCATGGGCGGGTTGTGGGAATTACTAATTACTAATTACTAATGACTAATTACTGATGACTGATGGCTGATTACTGATGGCTGATGGCTGATTACTGATTACTAACGGGCACTTTGAAAAAATCATTTTTGAACAGAAGGAAACAAAGGTAACGAAGGTAAAAACAAAGGAAACTCTGAACGGGAAATTGTTTGTCTTGTGGAAGTTGAAATAGAATGAATGGCAAGTATCCTTGGTGGTTCTTCGTTCTCTTCGTTGCCTTCTGTTCAATAATTCAAACTGCCCTGATTACTGATGACTGATTACTGATGACTAATGACTAATTACTAATGACTAATTACTAATTACTAATTACTGATGACTGATTACTGATTACTGATGGCTGACTGATGTTATGCGACTGGCAGGATTTTGTTTTTTTGGCAGCACGGT
This sequence comes from Opitutaceae bacterium, assembly GCA_031263125.1. Taxonomy (GTDB): domain Bacteria; phylum Verrucomicrobiota; class Verrucomicrobiia; order Opitutales; family Opitutaceae; genus Ereboglobus. The sequence goes on from JAISGL010000310.1 coordinate 5,047, forward strand.
ACCGCCAAGGCAAGCCGGAGGCTTGCTCCGGCAGTCTAAGTTCTGGCAAGTCTCCGGCTTGCTCCGGCGGTCTCGGCGAGACCGCCCTACCAGAAACCGGTCTTCGCGTAACATCAGTTACTAATGAAATGATGCCGATGCGGCGGGTAGGGCGCATCTCAAAAACTGGACAAGCAAGACGCTGTGGCACGGGCGTCTCGCGCGTGTTCCGGAAGTAGCGCGGGCATCTTGCCCGCGTTCCGGGAGTAGCGCGGGCGTCTCGCCCGC
>JAISGL010000331.1 GCA_031263125.1 Opitutaceae bacterium
ACCAACGACACTGAATATAATGACGCCCGTTATCTGCCAACAAAGGCGACCGATGCCCTGGGCTATGATATTACATTTTCCTACGACGAAGACGGACGCCAAATCTCGATGACCAACCGCCGTGGCAACACCTACACCACCACCTACGACGACGCGAACCGCAAGGTCATGACCGCGACACCCGAAGGCAGGGAGACGACCGTGTTTGCCAACGCGCGCGACCTGCCGGAAACAACCATCCGCCCCTCGGACAAGACCGTGAAAAACACTTCCTTCGATGCCGAGGGTCGCGTGCTCACGCAGGTCATTTACAGTGACACCAGCCAGACAACCATCCTCGCAAGCTCCACGATGAGTTACGATGCGGCGGGCCGGCTGTATCAAGTGAAGGAAAACGGAAAAACAACCACGCGCACGTATGATTCCCTGGGCCGCCTCGCCAGCTACAGCGACGGCGAAGGCCACACGATGAGCTACGGCTACGACGCCGCCAACAACCTGACCACGCTGACCTACCCCGGCAACCTGACGGTGACCTATACTTACGATGCGAACAACCGGCTCGAAAGCGTGACGGACTGGGACAACCGCACAACCACCCACACCTACGATGCGGTCGGGCGTCTGAGAAAAACGGAAAGACCCAACGGCACGATACGAAACCAAGTGTATGATGCCGCGGGCCAGTTACGCTTCATCGAGGAACGCAGCGCCACGGACGTGCTCCTGTGGATGCGCGCCTTGGAATACGATGCGGACGGACGCATCACCAAAACGCACACATGGCCGTCAAACACCGCATCAAGTTACACCGCGCCCAACGCCTCCGACAGCGCTACCTACGACGACGACAACCGGATCGCCCAATGGAGCCTCGGCAGCGGCGGAAGCGTGAACGCCGTGTTTGACGACGACGGCAACATGACGCATGGTCCCGCCGTGAACAATCCGAACAGCACAGGATTGGGCTACCAATACGACGCCCACAACCGTCTGACCGGAGTCGGAGGCCAGGCCAACCTCTACCGCTACAACCCCGAAGGCCACCGCGTGGAAGCCGGTGGTGTTGCGTATGTAATCGACCCCAACGCCGGTCTCTCGCGCACCCTCATGCGAGTGGACGGCAGCACGACCACCTATTACATCTGGGGCGCAAATGGCCTCGAATATGAAATCACCGGCGCGTCCACCAAAACCTATCACCCCGACCACCTCGGCAGCACGATGCTGCTGACAAACGACAACGGCCAGCCCACCGGAGACTACTACGAATACGACTCCTACGGCACACCAACCTACAGGACAGGCACCGCAAACACGCCCTTCCAATGGCACGGCACCTTGGGCGTGACCACCGAGGCCAACGGCCTCGTCCACATGCGCGCCCGCTTCTATCATCCGAGGATCATGCGGTTTGTGAACGAAGACCCCATCGGCTTCCAAGGTGGCATGAACCTGTTCGCCTTCGTCAACGGCGATCCCATGTCCGGCGTCGATCCCGCCGGCTTGTGCAGATACGATTGGAATTCAAACACAATCGCCCCGACGTCCTTGATTCCGACTAACACAGGCGGCACACAATTACCTAGGGGTGCATTAGCAAACGGATATAGTGTTCTTCGTGTAAGTGAACCGGCAGATTTACCGGGAGGCCAAATAGCCGCCAAGATGGGTATTTATCATCAGTGGATAGCTGTCTATAAAGATGGAAAACTGGTAACTGCTGCGGGTCTTGGGAATCAAGAAGGTGTTCCGGGGGAGAATGGGCAAAGATCGCCTGATTCGCCATATGCCTCACACGGATATGTGGTTGATCATGCTCATCGAATGAGTAATCCGGGAATAATAACTAAACCAGTTTACTACATCGATCCGGTAGCTGCATTGTCTTATATAACAGACTCAAATATTGGGCGTGATCAAGGGTCGTGGATTTTTCAAAAGAACGACTGTAATACTTGGGTGGATAGTGTGATCATAAATAGCACTCCACAACTCAGGGAAATGTCACAAATAAGAGACGATAATGGTATGTATATTCCCTCTTATCGTGCATATGTTTATCCTGCTGACGGCACTATGCGAGAGCCTAATGTGCTAACTTCACCAAGCGGAGATATATCGTATGGGAATTTGTTTCAACGATGAATAATAATCTGAAATTATTAATTTTAATACTGATAGCAATAGTTGGAGTATTACTAATTGTCTGGCTATTTAACATATGCGCTTATTACTTTTGGCTTGCTGGGCAACAAATAGCAAATCATGAGGCATATCTTCATCGGCTATATCTGTCTGGTGCAGTATTTTTATTATCAATCGCCTTGGAGGTCTTTGTTATATATAAAACTATAAAACTAAAATAGGAAATACAAAAGAGGTTGATTCAAAATATATCAACAAAACCTTTGAGAAGAGGTCGAAAACATACATGCTTGAAATCCAGTCTTTCACATTATCACAATGCACAATGAAAAAACCACTACACCTCGGATTGTTCCCTTCAGTCTTTCCCGCCCTCCGTCCACTTAAACTTAAACTCTAAATTTAAACTATTTTTCATGCGCGTCCTCGTCGCCAATCTCGGGTCCACCTCGTTCAAATACCGCCTCTACGCCATCGATGGCATCGACGGCGCGGAGGCGCGCATGCTCGCGCGCGGCGGCTTCGAACGCGTCACCGATTACGGCGCGGTCATCGGCCAGGCAATGGACGAACTCGCATCAGCCGGACACAAAACAATCGACGCCGTCGGCTTCAAAACCGTCCTCGGCGGCGACATCACCGGCTGCCTCCTTGCCGACGAAAAAGTCGAGCAGGCCCTTCTCGCCACGGCGGACCTCGCGCCCGCGCACAACCCGCCCTACGCCGCCGGCATCCGCACCTTTCGCGAACGCCTCCCCGCAGTCCCGCGCGTCGCGCTCTTCGAGACCGCCTTCTACCAATGGGTGCCGCCCCGCGCGCACCGCTACGCCGTCCCCGAAGCCTGGTATGAAGCCGGCATCCGCCGCTACGGATTCCACGGCGCGAGCCACAAATTCGTCGCCGAACGCAGCGCCGAACTCCTTGGCCGCGCCGACATCGCCACCGCCGCCCGCAACCTCTACATCGCCGGCCCCGCCGCCAGCCCGGAATCCGCAACCCAAAATCCAAAACCCCTCCGCGTCATCTCCTGTCACCTCGGCGGCTCCAGCTCCGTGACCGGCATCCGCGACGGCGTTGCCATCGGCACCAGCATGGGCCTCAGCCCGCAATCCGGCCTCCCGCAAAACAACCGTGTCGGCGACCTCGATTCCGGCGCGATCCCCTGCGCGATGCGCCGCCTCGGCCTTTCCCTCGCCGACGTCGAAAAACAACTCACCAGGGAATCCGGCCTCCTCGGCCTCTCCGGCGTGAGCAACGACGTGCGCGACATCAAAACCGCCGCTGACAAAGGCGACGCCCGCGCCCGCCTCGCCCTCGACGCCTTCGTCCATGGCATCCGCCATTGGGTCGGTGCCTTCTGGCTCGAAATGGGCGGTTGCGACGCGCTCGTTTTCACCGCGGGCATCGGCGAAAACAACCCCTGGCTCCGCGCCGCCGTGTGTGAAAACCTCGCCGAACTCGGCCTCGTCCCCGACCCCGCGAAAAACGCCGCCAACGCCACCGAGCAAAACCTCGCCGCCGCCGGCAGCCGCGCGCAAATCCTCGTGATCCCCGCCAACGAGGAACTCGTCGTCGCCCGCGAAACCGCGCGCCTCATCACCTCGCTCAAAAAATAATTCCCGCCACTTTCACGCCGCACTCCGCACTCACTCACACACTCACGCACGCACTTCGCACTCCGCATTCGCAAATCCGCATTCCGCATTTCTCTTTTCACTCACGCACTCACGCACTCCGCACTTCGCATTCCGAAATCCGCATTCCGCATTTCCCGTCAACCACAACAATCAATCCAACCAATAATAACATCATGGCACAATCCGCCCTTGGACTCCTCGAAACCCGTGGCCTCACCGCGCTCGTCGCCGGTGTGGACGCGATGCTCAAATCCGCCAACGTCACGCTCGTCGGCCCTATGAAACAAGTCGGCAACGCGCTCGTCACGGCCATTGTCACAGGTGACGTCGCCGCCGTCAAAGCCGCGACCGAAGCCGGCGCCGCCGCCGCGCGCACCTACGGTGAAGTCGTCAGCGTGCAAGTCATTGCCCGCCCCCACGAAGACATCGCCACCGTGCTCCCGAAAGCCGCCGCCGCGAAAAAATAAAAGCCGCTGCGCGGCAAATCCCAAATCCCAGATTCCAAATTCCAAAGGAACACCGGGCCGTGCCCGGCCCTTTTTTGGGATTTTTGGATTCGGGATTTTCCTCTGCAGCCCGCGGCCCGTGACGCCGGTGTCACCCATCGTCCGCCGCCCGCCGCCCACGCCAACCGTGCGCGCAACCCGCGACGCATTTTTCATTCCGCATTCCGCACTCAACATTCCGCATTCCGCATTCAATCATGTTTCTCGCCCGCGTCATAGGCTCCGTGGTTTCCACTAAAAAAGACGAAACCATGAAAGGCCGCAAACTCCTCGTGCTTCGCCCGGTGTTTCCCGACGAAGCGAACCCGGCCAAACTCAAGCCCGGCGGCAGCGCCGTGGTGGCGGTTGACGCCCTCGGCGCCGGCGCCGGCGACCTCGTGCTCTTCTGCCAAGGCAGCTCCGCGCGCATGACCACCGGCATGAAAACCCTCCCCATCGACGCCTCCATCGTCGGCCTGGTGGACACCGTGGAAGTGCTCGGCAAACGCGCCACGTGACAGGCCCGCCAATCGCCGGAGGTCCCGCCTCCTCCAATAATTCTCCAACAACAAAACAAACAAAACGCGCCATGAAGAAACGGATCATCACACCGATAGTCGCCGCCATTATCGTCGTGCTGTCCCCTGCCGTTTTGCTCTTTGCGGAAGGATCGCAGCCGCGTTTCCTGCTCACTTCCGACGCCGACATCCTTGCGCAAATTCCGCCGCCGCCCGCCGACGACTCCCCGGCGGGCATGGCCGACATCGAGACACTTCTTCAGGTGCAGCAGTATCGCACGCCGGCGGAAATCGCGCGCGCCGAGCGGGTCAGCTCGCAGGACATCATGTCGCCCGGCGCGCTCGTGTTCGGTCCGGAGTTCAACGCGCAAAACCTCCCGCGCACCGCCGCCGTGCTGCAACAAGCCTACGACGAACACCGCCCCGCCGTCCTCGCCTCGAAAAAACAATGGGGCCGCGCCCGCCCCTATAATCGCGGCCTCGGCATCACGCCCTGCGTGGAAATCGTGCCCTTGGACGAATCCTATCCGAGCGGCCACTCCGCCGAAAGCGCGCTTCTGGCGGCGCTTTATGGCAAGGCGCTGCCCGAATATGAAACCGTTTTTATGGAAAATGTGCGCGAAACCCTGTGGGGCCGCATCATCGCCGGCGTGCATTTTCCAACCGACACGCAAGCCGGTCGCCTGATCGGTTCCGTCATCGCGCGGGAAATGTTGAAAAACCAACACACCATCGGCGCGCTTGATGAAATGCGCGCGGAAATCCTGTCATTTATAAAACAGCCCGACGCCGCGACGACCGCCGCTGTCCGCTCCGCCGCCGCCACCGCCGCACAACTCGCCCGCCGCCCGCTGACACGCGCCGCGCGGCTGCACTCCCACAACGACTATAAACAACAGCGCCCCTTCTACCTCGCGTATTCCCAAATGGCGGACACCATCGAGGCGGACATTTATTCAACGCCCGTCCCCGGTGAGCTGCGCGTGGCGCATGACAAGGACGAACTGCCCTCCGCGCCCACCCTCGACGAGACCTATATTCGCCCGCTCGTGGAAGTATATAAACAAAACGGCGGCAGACCGTGGAAAGACTCGGAAAAGCAACTCGTCCTGATGGTCGATTTCAAAACGCCCGACACCGGGACATTGGGCCGGTTGGCGGCAAAATTAAAACAACATCCCGATGTGTTTGACACAAACGTCAACCCGCGCGCCGTCCGCGTGGTCATCACCAATTCGGACCCCCTCGCCGGGCATTTCGGCGATTATCCCGGTCTGCTTTCATTCGACGGTTCCCGTGCGGACTACACACCCGCGCAGTTGGAGCACATCCACATGATCAGTTATCGTTTTCGGAAACTGTCGCATTGGACTGGCAAGGGGCGGATGTCAGATGAAGCGCGCGCGCGCCTGGTCAAGGCGATTGACGACGCCCACGCACTGGGAAAACCCGTCCGTTTCTGGGGCGCCCCGGACAGCGAAACCGCCTGGGAATTTCTGCTCAAACTCGGCGTTGATTATATAAACACGGACCAGCCCGAATCCTGCGCCGCCTGGCTCCGAAAATAATCCGCCGTTGGAAAACAAATACCAATTACCAAACATCAATTACTAATCACCAAATATTAAATATTAAATATCAAACACACCTTTACTTATGGCTCTACAAATCGACGAAAACCTTGTCCGCTCCATCGTAAGCGAAGTCGTTCGCAACATCACCGCCGGCACCGCCGCTGGCGCCGCCGCCGCCGCACCCGCTGCCGCTCCTTCAGCCCTTCAGCCTTTCAGCCCTTCAGTCCTTTCCACCAGCCCTTCAGCCCTTTCCTCGCACGGCATTTTTCAGGATGTGCCGTCCGCCGCCGCCGCCGCGCAAAAAGGCTTCGAGCAACTTCGCGCCAAAGGCGTCGCCGCCCGCAAACAAGTCATCGACATCGTCAAAAAACTCGCCGTCGCCAACGCCGACGCCTGGGGCAAATTTGAATTCGAGGAGACCAAAATCGGCCGCCTCGAACACAAAATCGGCAAACTCCACCTCGTCCCCCTCGTCCCCGGCGTCGAATGGATACGCCCCTACGCCCTCAGCGGCGACCACGGTCTCATGCACGAGGAATACACGCCCTTCGGCGTCGTCGCGGCCATCCTCCCCGTCACGCACTCCGTGCCCACGCTCTCCGGCAACATCATCAACGCCATCGCCGCCGGCAACTCCATCCTCTTCAATCCGCACCCCGGCGGCGCGCGCTCCGCGGCCCTCGCCATCCGCGCCTACAACCAGGCCATCCAAACCGCCACCGGCATCGAAAACCTCATCTGCACCATCGAGAAACCCACACTCGAATCCTTCGACGCCCTCTGCAAATCCCCCCTCGTCAACCTCCTCGTCGTCACCGGCGGCCCCGGCGTTGTCAACGCCGCCATGAAGTCTGGCAAACGCGCCATCTGCGCCGGCCCCGGCAACCCGCCCGTCCTCGTTGACGACACCGTGTGCACCGACAAAGCCGCGAAAGACATCATCTACGGCTGCGGTTTCGACAACAACCTCCTCTGCATCGGCGAAAAACAAGTCTTCGTCCTCGACCGCGTCGCCAACGCCCTCATCCGCAGCATGGAAAAAGCCGGCGCCGTCCGCCTCCTCCCCGCGCAAGTCGAGAAACTCGCCCGCGAAGTTTTCACCATGAAACCCGACGCCGGCGGCTGCTCGCACCCCGTGCTCAACCGCGAACTCGTCGGCAAAAACGCAAACGTCCTCGCCTCGCGCGTCGGCCTCAACCTCCCCGAAGCCACGCCCATCCTCATCGGCGAAACCGACGCCGACCACCCCTTCGTGATGGAAGAACAAATGATGCCCATGCTCCCCATCGTCCGCGTGAAAACCGTGGAGGAAGGCATCGCCCTCGCGAAAAAATCCGAGCACGGCTACAAACACTCCTCGATCATCCACTCGCTCAACGTTGACCGCATGACGGAAATGGCCCGCACGATGGACACCACGCTCTTCGTGAAAAACGGCCCCAGCACGACCGGCCTCGGCCTCGACGGCGAAGGCTACCTCAGCTACAGCATCGCCACGACGACCGGCGAAGGCATCACCAACCCGCAAACCTTCACCCGCACCCGCCGCTGCGTGCTCGTCGACGCGCTGAAGATTTATTGAGACCTGCACGATCCGCACGGTCCGTCCGCCCGGACCGATCAGCCAGATCAGGCCGATCCTGCTTCAAGCCACAATCCGCATTCCGCATTCGCCAAATGTCCGCCCAACCCAAAGCCAAAAAATCGCCGCCACGCGCCGCGTCCCGAAAAACGGACACGCCTGCGCCCGCGTCCGCCGCGACCTATGGCCACCTGTTGGGCAACATTGACACCCTGCTCGCGACCGCGCGCCAGCACACCGCGCGCGCCGTCAACGCCTGCATGACCGCGACCTACTGGCACGTAGGCCGCTACATCGTCGAGTTCGAGCAAGGCGGAGCCGAAAAAGCCGAATACGGCGATGCGCTTCTCGAAATGCTTGCCGCGGATTTGACCACAAAACACGGGCGCGGATTCTCTCAACGAAACCTTTTCTACTGTCGTCAATTCTACACCATTTTCGATTCCGAATGGGTTTACAAGGCAACTACTTGCAATGTTTCCAACCCAATTTTGCAGACACTGTCTGCAAAATCTTTCGTTGATCCCCAACAACTTACAAACCCTCCCAACATCGACGGCGCACAACTTATTGTAGCCAAGCACGATAAAGACACCGCTTCAATTTGCCAGACACTGTCTGGCAAATCTTTCGTTGATTCCCAACAACTTACAAATCCATCCAACACCACCGACGCACAACTCATTGTAGGTAAGCACGATAAAGACACCGCTTCAATTTGCTCGACAGTGTCGAGCAAATCTCCGGCGCCAATTTTCCAGACATTGTCTGGAAAATCCACCATCCCCGACCTCCCCACTCTCGCCAAAGCCTTCCCGCTCCCCTGGTCGCATTACGTGATGCTCATCAGCCGCAGCCGCTCGCCCGAGGCGCGTGAGTTTTATCACGCCGAAGCTCTGCGCGGCGGCTGGTCCGTGCGCCAGCTCGACCGCCAGATAAGCACCCTCTTCTACGAACGCGCCGCGCTCTCGAAAAACAAAGCCGCCATCCTCCAAAAAGGCGAACGCCCCCGCCCCGGCGAAACCCTCACCCCCGACGAGGAAATCCGCGACCCCCTCGTCCTCGAATTCCTCAACCTCCGCGACGAATACTCCGAAAGCGAACTTGAGGACGCGCTCATCCGCCACCTCGAAACCTTCCTCCTCGAACTCGGCAACGACTTCACCTTTGTCGGACGCCAGCGCCGCCTCCGCCTCGACAACGAATGGTATCGCGTGGACCTCCTCTTTTTCCACCGCCGCCTCCGCAGCCTCGTGGTGATAGACCTAAAACTTGGCAAATTCACGCACGCCGACGCCGGCCAGATGAACCTCTACCTCAACTACGCCCGCGCGCACTGGACGCACCCCGATGAAAACCCGCCCATCGGCCTCATCCTCTGCTCGGAGAAAAGCGAAACCATCGCCCGCTACGCCCTCGACGGCTTGGAAAACAAAATCCAGGCCCGCGAATACAAACACACCCTCCCCGCCGAAAATCTCCTCGCCGCCGAACTCGCCAAAACCGCAAAACGGCTGGCGCAACGAAAAATCGAAAACAAGAAAACGCCACCCGCAAACCCTCACCCGCACCAGCCGCTGCGCTCTCGCCGACGCACTGAAAATACATTGAGCCGCCCACGATCCATCCGATCAGTCCGATCGGACCGATCAGTCAAATCAGACCGATCCTATAACCAACCATCATGAACCTCGTTCGCATAGACGGCACCATCATCGCCCCCGCAAGCCATCCCAGCATGCGCGGCACGCGCACCGTCATCTGCCAGCCGCTCGACGAAAACGGCAACGACACCGGCGTCCCCATCCTCGCAACCGACACCCTCGGCGCCGGCCTGCACCAACGCGCCCTCCTCAGCACCGACGGCTCGCGCACCCGCGAACTCGTCCGCGACAAACA
>JAISGL010000390.1 GCA_031263125.1 Opitutaceae bacterium
CGGAAAACGTCCATATGCGAGGAGGCTTTTTTTGTGTTTTTTGTGGCAATTGGATTGTTGGTTTGGGCCTGTTCCTTTGGTTGCGGCTTCGCCGCGCTGTGTAATCCGTGGTTAAAAAAATGACTTTTTCAAAGTGCCCTTAAATAAGAATTCTGCATTTTTTAAACCGCGAATGGACGCGAATGAACGCGAATCTCCGGCCGGCAAAAATTTATTCGCGTCCATTCGTGTCCATGTCAGACCACTCGCAAACTCGTAGACGCGGTTCAAAACCATATTAAAAACCATATTAAAACCATATTTAAGGATAAGCTCCAAATCTTTGCCCACGGATCATACATATAAAACTCACCAAATATAAACCACCATGAAATTCCACGACCACCAATCCGATCGCCAACCCGATCGTCAACCCGCCTGCCAACCCAACCATCAGCCCGGCCTCCCGCGCCGTGACTTCCTCAAAAACATCCTCGCCGCCGGCGCCATCACCGTCATCACGCCGCGCATCCTCCTCGCCGCCGACGCGCCCGCTGTCAAAACCAATTCGAAAACCAGGCCCAAAGGTCCGCCGAAAACCTACACCGGCGAAAAAGTGAACCTCGCCTGCATCGGCATCGGCAACCGCGGCGAACAAATCATCAACGCCCTCCACGGCACCGGACTCGCCAACATCGTCGCCCTTTGCGACACCGACATGGGCGCCCCGCACACGCAAAAAATCCTGCAAAAATTCCCCGGCGTCCCCCGCTTCCAGGACTTCCGCCAGATGTTCGACAAAATGGGCGGCCAAATCGAGGCCGTCTGCGTTGGCACGCCCGATTTCTCGCACTTCCCCATCACCATCCTCGCCATGTCGCTCGGCAAACACGTTTATGTTGAAAAACCCATGGCGCACAGTTTCCGCCAGATGGAACTCCTCATGGCCGCGGAGAAAAAATACAAAGTCGCCGCGCAAATGGGCAACCAGGGCCACTCCGAGGCAAACTACTTCCAGTTCAAAGCATGGACGGACGCCGGCATCATCAAAAACGTCACCCGCATCACCGCCTACATGAACAGCGGACGCCGCTGGCACGACACCGAAAAATTCGCCTTCAGCAAACTCGCCGACTACTTCCCCGCCGAATCCATCCCCGACACCCTCGACTGGGACTGCTGGCTCGCGACCGCCGCGCAACACCGCTACAACCACGGCTACATGAACGGCGAATGGCGCTCCTGGTATGATTTCGGCAACGGCGCCCTCGGCGACTGGGGCGCGCACATCTTCGACACCGCGCACCAATTCCTCGACCTCGGCCTCCCCTCGGAAGTCGACGCCGTGATGCTCGAAGGCCACAACACCTTTGTCTTCCCGCAAGCCTCCACCCTCGCCTTCCGCTTCCCGAAACGCGGCGGCATGCCCCCGCTCGAACTCACCTGGTACGACGGCGTGAAAAACCTCCCGCCCCTCCCCAGCGACATGGGCGAAGCCATCTCCGACACCGACATCCCCCCGCCCTCCGCCGGCACGATTGAGACAAAAAAAATGCCCCCCGGAAAAATCATCTACGGCGAAGGACTCACCTTCAAAGGCGGTTCGCACGCCTCGACGCTCCAGATCATCCCCGAGTCAAAAGCGCGCGACATGGCCCCGCGCCTCCCCGACGTGCCTGTCAGCCCCTCAAACCACTTCGCGAATTTCCTGCTCGCCTGCAAAGGCAAGGAGAAATGCCGCTCCTCGTTCGCCGTTGCCGGCCCGCTCTGCCAGATGATGGGCATGGGCGTGATCGCGCAACGCCTGAACGCCCGGCTCAAGTTCGACCGCAAAACAAAACAATTCACGAACAACAAAGTAGCAAACGAACTCCTCCAAGGCGCCCCGCCCCGCAAGGACTGGGAGCAGTTTTATAAACTGTGAAGCGGTGCGACAGGGAGTTACGCAGCACGCAGGTTTTGTAAGGCCTGACCTTGTGTCAGGCCGCGAATTACCTGTGTGTCTCCTGCACGGGCGCGGCCTGACACAAGGTCAGGTCCTACGCGGCAGCCCGTTTTTGGCAGGGCAGTCTCGTCGAAACCGCCCTACCAAAAAATCTCTCTGCGTAACATCACCTTGTCACCACTGCGCCTGATGACATATGGAAGGAAGCCCGATCACTTTCTGAACGCCATGAACAATCAACCACTCCCCGCCCCGGAACGTCCTCCGCACTCCGTTTATTACCGTTGGGAACTGCTGCTCCTGCTGTTCTTCACGTATTTTCTGCACCAGGCGGACCGCGCCATTTTCGGCATCGTGCTCCCGTCTATCAAAACCGACCTGAAACTCACCGACACCCAAATCGGCGTCAGCGGCACTGTGTTGTTCCTCGTCCTTGCCGTCATGGTTCCCGCCGGCGGCATGCTCGGCGACCGCCTGAGCAAAAAATGGATCATCACGGGCAGCCTGATTTTCTGGAGCATCTCGACAATGCTGACCGGGGTTTCGCGCGGACTCGCCGGCTTGATCGCGTTCCGCAGCGTGGCGACCGGCGGCGGCGAGTCATTTTATGGTCCCGCCTCGACGGCATTGATCGCCGCCTTTCATAAAAAAACACGCGCGCTCGCCCTGTCGATTCATCAAAGCTCGCTCTACATCGGCATCATGGTCAGCGGATTTCTCGCCGCCTGGGTTTCGCAACAGTTCGGCTGGCGCTCCACGTTTTATATTTTCGGAGGCTGCGGACTCCTGCTCGGCGGCGTCCTCGTGTTCCGGCTGCGCGATCCCCGCGCCGGCGAAACAGAAATCTCCGCGCAAGAATCCGCCCAGCCGCTCCCGCCGCTCGAAGCCGTCAGGACGCTCGTCCGGATTCCGACGGCGCTGCTCCTGACCGTTGGTTTCACCGCCATCGTGTTTGTCAACAACGCCTATCTCGTCTGGGCGCCCATGTTCATCGGCGCCAAGTTCGGCGTTCCCGAAATCACGGCGGGCGGATTCTCGATGTTCTACCATCACCTCGCGGCGCTGGCCGGCGTTCTGATCGGCGGAGCGGTGGCCGACGCCGTGGTTCCGCGCCGGCCGCGATTCCGGCTGCAATTGCAAGCCACCGCGATGTTGTGCGGCGTCCCGCTCATCTTCCTGATCGGGCGGGTCAATTCCCTTGCGGCCATCTGGATCGTCATCGCCCTTTTCGGTTTTGTGCGCGGACTCTACGAATCGAACACCCACGCCGCCATGTTCGACGTCGTTCCGCCGCGGCTTCGCTCCACGGTTGTCGGCCTGATGATCATGTGCGCATTCCTGATCGGCTCCCTGTCGCCACTGCTGCTCGGCATGCTCGGCGACCACTACGGAACGGCGTCCGGCCTCGGCGCCGGATTTTCGGGCCTGTCCCTCGCGTGGCTGATCGGCGGACTTTGCATCGTCGCGGCACTCGTGTTCACCTACAACCGCGACCGCCTGAAAAACACCTGACGTCATAAAAGAACAAATCCCTCATCCCTCACACCCTCCCTCACTCACCCACTCACCCACTCACTCCCTCTTCCCTCATCCCTCATCCCTTATCCCTCATTCCCTCACCCCCTCATCCCTTCCACCCTTCCCTCTCCATGTCCACCGAATCCATCCGCCAGGCTGCGGAACATTTCCTGAACAACGAAACCCCGTTTCACCTGGGCGACATGCTGACGGAGCAATCGCACCCGGTCACACGCCGGCTTTCCCAAACGCTCGCGGAGGACACGGCGAAAGGCCTTGAACTCCTGCTGCGTGTCGACGACGACCTCCCGCCCGTCATCGACCGCGTTCTCGCCTCGGCGGAATTCGCACGGTTGCGGACGGACATTCTCGAAACGCTCCAAGGCGGCAACCGCGTCGTATTCAGCGGCTGCGGCGCCACCGGACGGCTCGCGATCATGCTGGATGCCGCGCACCGGAAATTCTGCGCAAACGCCGCGGCCCGGTTTCCCGCGCACCGCGCGTTTTTCCTCGCCCTGCTGGAACAAACGGCGGCCATCATGACGGGCGGCGACTTCGCGCTGATCCGCTCCGTCGAATCCTTTGAAGACTTCATTCCCTTCGGACAACGACAGGTGCGTGACCTCGGCATGGGTCCCGGCGACTGCCTCGTCGCCATCAGCGAAGGCGGCGAAACCTCGTCGGTCATCGGGACAATCCACGGCGCGCTGGACGCCGGCTGCCGCGCGCATTTCATGTTCAACAATCCCGCCGCGCTGCTCGTCCGAAAAGTCGAACGCTCGCGGAAAGTGATTACCGATCCGCGCGTAAACATCCTCGACCTCGCGACAGGCCCGATGGCCGTCGCCGGCTCAACCCGCATGCAGGCGACGACGATGGAACTGCTGATCGCCGGACTCGCCTTCGAGGCCGCGCTCTCCGATTTCCTCTCCGAAACGCTGCCCGCGCCCGTCATGCAAACGCTCATCCCTGCAACCTCGACGCCCGGGGAAACCGCCGCCCGATTCCGCCAGCTTCTCCAACGCCTGCGCTCGCCGGAGAATCTTCGCGCCCTGGCCGCGTGGACCGATTTCGAGCGCGACATTTACGCCAAGTCGGGACTGGTGACCTATTTTCCCGACGAATACATGATCGACATTTTCACGGACACGACCGAACGCTCGCCGACCTTCACGACCCCGCCGTTTCGTTCGACGCTCGAACCGCAAAATCCCGTTTCCTGGGCCTTCGTCAAAGACCCGCTCCGCGACGCGGACGCGGCGTGGCGCAACATGCTCGGCCACGCCCCCCGCTGCATCACCTGGACGCCGGACGACTACCGGGCGATGAACGCCCCCGAACGCATCATCCAAAATCCGCCGGTAATTGACCATGAACGCCTGGCAACCTACGACATTGGCCGCGCCCCGGACGCATCGCGAACCGACGTCCGCCCCAACGCCGCCGTCGCGTTCCTGATTGGCCGTGAAGCTGCGCACCTCGACAACCGCGACGAAGACGAATGGTATCAGGCGTTCGCGCGGGCCGGCGCCAGCTTTGAACGCCGTGCCGTCATTCTCATCGGCGCGCAACGCCCCGCGACAAATCCGCTGGACGAAATCTGTTTCATCGAGGCGGACATTCCAACATCGCCCCTGGAAATCCTTGCGCACCTGACCGTGAAACTTGCGTTGAACAACGTCTCCACGGCGACGATGGGCAAGCTCGG
>JAISGL010000413.1 GCA_031263125.1 Opitutaceae bacterium
GGCGCGGCGTTGCGCCAGACGATGAAGCCGATGGCGAGCGCGGCGGTGGCTCCGACGGGGAGCGCGGCGGCGATGCGGGGGAGCACTTGCCACCACGAGCGTTTTTCCTGAATGGCGGCGGCGCGCTGGCGTTCCTTCAGTTGCCGCTCAAAGTCGTTCCAAAATTCGGGCGGTGGTTGCTCCGCGCGTTTTTTAAACTGGAGCAGGTCCTCAACTGAGACCGCGCTTTCGGTGCGCGACGGCACGGAGGACGTGTGTTTGCTGCGGCTTGGAAAAATCATGCGCGTGTATAAGCCTGAAGCTCCGCCTGGAGGAGTTGTTTCGCGTAGTGCAGACGCGAACGCACCGTGCCTACCGAGCATTTCATGACATCGGCGATTTCCTCATGACTCAGGTTGTCTATTTCGAATAATGTTACCACGGTGCGATGCTTGATAGACAGCTTTTGCAGGGCCTCGTTCAATTTTGTTTGAAGCTCCTTTATGTAGAGTTCGCGATCAGCGCCATTCTTATCTGTCAGTTTGGAAACGAGTTCCGCATTCTGGCCTTCGTCGTGGATTTTTTCGAAACTGAAAAAGGAGCGGAAACGGTTTTTGCGGAGGTGGGTGAGGGTGGAGTTGACGGCGATGCGGTAAAGCCAGGTGAAAAAGGAGGACTGGCCTTGAAAGCGGTTGATGGACTGGAAGGCTTTGATGAAGGTGTCCTGCGCGAGGTCGGCGGCGTCCTCGCGGTTGGAGGTCATGTTGTAGATGACGCCGAGGACGCGTTCGCGGTATTTGAGGACGAGACGATCAAAGGCCGCGATGTCGCCGGATTGGACGCGTTGGACGAGTTGCCAGTCGGAGTCGGCTTCGATCTGGCGGTCAGGGGTGGCAACGAGTGTTTTTTCTATGATTTGTGCGCCGATGTTCATGGTGATTTGCAGGGTTTGCAGTGTAGTGGTGTAGAGTGTAGTGCAGGGTGCGGTCAGGTCGGGTTAAGATCGGGGCAAAGTGTGTCCGCCAATCCGGCATAAGCAAATGAAATGTTGAGTATTTCAAAAATGTAATTTTTGGGAGACGGCGGGTGGCGGGTGGCGGGTGGCGGAAAGCGGGTGGCGGAAAGTGGGCTTTTGCGCGCGCATCGCCTGCGAGGCGTCGAGTTTGAGTTTGAGGCATACGGCCATGTCGCGCGTGTGTTGGTCTTTGTCTGCTTGCTTTCAGCACTTTCAGCACTTTGTCCTTGGCGGCGATGCAGCGTTCTGCGTTTCTTGCGATGTTAGTTTTTTCATGCACAGGGCCGGCAGGTTGGAGAATTTTTCCCCGCTTGCCGGCCTTATGATATCTCCAACCGATGACACGCTTTTTCATTTCACGACTACTGCAGACGCTGCTCGCGTTGTTTGTCATTGTCACGGCCACGTTTTTCATGTCGCGCTTTGCGCCCGGCGGCCCGTTCACCGCGGAAAAATCCACCACGCCCGAGATCGAGGCCAACATGAAAGCCTACTACAATCTCGACAAGCCGCTCTGGTGGCAGTACCGCAAATACATGTGGGACGTGATGCCGAAAACCTTCCGCCCCACCCTGCTCTTTTCGGGCGAAGGCACCATCGACCTCAAGGCCGGCCTCGGCATGGATTTCGGGCCGTCTTACAAATACGCCAACCGCACCGTCAACGAAATCATCGCCGAAAAACTCCCCGTTTCCATCCAGCTCGGCGTGCCCGCGCTCATCATCGCGCTCGGCATCGGCATCACGCTCGGCGTGGTCGCCGCGCTCAGGCGCAACACATGGATCGACTACGCCGCGTCCACGTTCGGCATGGTCGGGCTTGCCGTGCCGACGTTCGTCGTCGGGCCGGTTTTTGTGCTTATCTTCGCGCTCAATTTCCACTGGTTCAACGCGTCCGGCTGGTACGACCTGCACGACCGCGTGCTGCCGTGCGTGGTGCTCGGCCTCGCCTATGCCGCGCCCATCGTGCGCCTCACGCGCGGCGGCATGCTCGAAGTGCTCAACCAGGATTTCATCCGCACCGCCCGCGCCAAAGGCGCATCGGAGGCGCGCGTCGTTTTCCGCCACGCGCTGCGCGGCGGCCTGCTGCCGGTCGTGTCGTATCTCGGCCCGGCAATCGCAAACATCCTCACCGGCTCGTTCATCATCGAAATGATTTTCCAAATTCCCGGCCTTGGTCGCGAATTTGTGACGAGCGCCTTCAACCGTGACTACTTCCTCATCCTCGGCACCGTGATTCTCTACGCCACCCTCATCATGGCGCTCAACCTCCTCGTCGATCTCGCGCAAGCCTGGATGAACCCAAAAGTGCGCCTCGAAAACTGACTGTGATTCAAATTCCCGACGCCAACCACGCCGACGCAAACCACGCCTAGCATGCCCGCCGCCGCACCATTCGCATCTCCCGCATCCCGCGCATCCCCCGCATCCCCCGCGATCGCCGAACCGCTCGAAAAAGGCAGTTCGCTCCGGCACGACGCGTGGCTGCGCCTGCGCAAAAACCACCTCGCGCTTCTCGGCGCCGCCGCGCTCATCCTGCTCGTTCTGGTCTGCGTCGGCGGGTGGCTCTTCGGACAACCCTACTACGACCAGAACAATTACCTCGGCAACGCCGGCCCCGGCGCCATCGGCATCCGCGTCACGCCCGACGACGCCCCCTACGATTTTGCCACCATCGAAATGCTCGACGACGACGGCGTTTTCACCGCCGCGCCCGAATCGCAGGCACAGCGCGCCGCGCTTCTCTCCGGCAAAACAATCCGCGTCGCCGGCAAACAATACGCGCGCAACCACCACCTCCTCGGCACCGACAAACTCGGCCGCGACCTCTTCGCGCGCCTCTGCTGGGGCGGCCTCATCTCGCTCGGCGTCGGACTCGCCGCGACCACCGTCGCGCTTATCATCGGCGTGACCTACGGCGCCATCGCCGGCTTCTTCGGCGGCAAGCTCGACGCGTTCATGATGCGCGTCGTGGACATCATGTATTCGCTGCCGTTCACGATTTTCGTGATCCTGCTCATGGTGCTCTTCGGACGCCACCTCGTGCTCCTCTTCGCGGCGATCGGCGCCGTCGAATGGCTCACCACGGCTCGCATCGTGCGCTCGCAAGTCATGGCCGTGAAACGCATGGAGTTCATCGAGGCCGCGCGCTCGCTCGGCTTCGGCAAACGCCGCATCATTTTCCGGCACATCCTGCCAAACATCCTCGGCCCGATCATCGTCTACATCACGCTCACGATCCCCTCGGTCATGCTGCTTGAGGCGTTCCTGAGTTATCTCGGCCTCGGCGTGCAACCACCCATCAGCTCGCTCGGCGTGCTCATCAAGGAAGGCTCCGAAGTCATGGAAGAATACACTTGGCAACTCGCCTGCCCCGCCGCGGTCTTTTCGCTGATGATATTTTCCCTCAACTTCCTCGGCGACGGCCTCCGCGACGCGCTCGACGTAAAAGCCTCGAAGGACTGAAGGCTCGCTTCGCTCGCAAATCCCAAAA
>JAISGL010000007.1 GCA_031263125.1 Opitutaceae bacterium
TCTCGGCGAGACCGCCCTACCAAAAACCAGCAAATATTTTGGCTATTTTTCACTTGACTGAATTAGTAAATTACTAAATTACTGACGCACTGACGCACTAATTTATGGAAAAGACAAAAATTCCCACTTCACTCAAACACAAACCCGTCGTCGTTGCCGAAGACTACGGAAACATCGATGGCCGTTCCGCTTATGACACCGATACCAAAGGTCTTTCGCTTGGTCTCGCGCAGTGGAACGACCGTGGCAAAGTGGATATTTCCGCGAAAGTTTGGCGTCACACCGGCGAAAAATGGTCGCGCCAATCCGAAGAGCTTCCGCTGCACCGCGTGCTCGACCTCGCAATTTTTGTCTGCCGCGCCAGGCAGCATTTCAAGGACGCCTACCGTTTCCCGAAACTCTACGACGAACAAAAACCCGTCATCGACCGCGTCGGCCTCCAAGGTGACGCCATGACCCTGAAAATCTGCACCGAAAACGAAAACCTCGACGAAGACATCCGCCTCTTCAACCAAGCGCTCAGCAATGACGACGAACTTTTGGGCGAACGCCTGAAAGTGCTCGGAGGCATTCTGCGCGAGATGGGATATTGAACTGGAGCATGGTAACTGATGTTACTGATTCCAATGCGCGTCCAAGTTGAGCCGAATTGAAAACACCCGAATTAAAAACGCACGAATCGAAAACGCGTTTCAGCTTCAAACGCCCTTTGACAACGGAACACTCGCCGCTATTAACCGTCAGATATTTTCCTTCCGAACCAATCCTCAATGAAACGACTCGTCCTCATCTGCCTTCTGCCTGCAGCCGCGCTCCTTTCCGTCACGGGCTGCTCCAGCAAACCCAAGCCCACCCCCTTCATCGCCACCGAGGTCGAGGAAAATTTCAAGCAGCGCTGGATCGCAAAACGCATGGCCGATTTGCAGGCGACCAAACAAGCCGCCGATGCGAATGAAGCGCGCCGTGTCGCAACCGGGGAGTTCAGGCAAAAGTTCGCCTCCACGTCGGTCGTGCAGCAGCAAGCCGATGCCGATGCCGCGGCCGCAACCACGAACGGGAACGCGACGCCGTAACGGCGATGCGCGGCATGTGCCGCCGCCTTTGTTATCCAGCCAAAGTTATCCAGACCAAAGTCGAGCGGCGGGATGTCGCGCGCGGGATGCCGCGGGATGCCGCTTCCACATTGTCCCATGAACCCATCGCAAACCACCCGGCATTGGCGCGCCATCGGCATGCTCATCCTCGCGACGATGTTTTGGGGCCTGAGTTTTTCGACCGTCAAGGCGCTCGCGCTCGTGCATGCCACGCTCCAGCCCGGCGCCGGCAACTGGTTCACCGCATCCGCAACCGTCGGCCCGCGTTTTGTCATCGGCGCAGTCGTCCTCCTGCTCATCCAACTGCTTTTTTTCCGAAACCGCGGCGACGCCCGCCGCCCCACCACGCGCGCCGAATGGAAACAAGGCGCGCTCCTCGGCCTCTTCGCCTCGGGCGGCTTGATCCTGCAAAACGACGGCCTGCAATTCACCGAGGCCTCCACGTCCGCGTTTCTCACGCAACTCACCGCGATTCTCATCCCGGTCCACGTGGCATTTCGCGCGCGCAAAAATCCCGGACGGCTCGTGTGGACATGTTGCGTGCTCGTGATGGCGGGCGTGGCCATTCTCGGACATTTCGACTGGCGCGAACTCCGCCTCGGACGCGGCGAAATCGAGACACTGCTCGGCGCGTTTTTCTTCGCGGGCCAGATTCTGGCGCTCGACCGCGGCGGCTTTGACGGCAACCGCGCCATGCGCATCACCCTCGTGATGTTCGCCACCGAAGCCGTGATTTACACCCTCCTGGCGCTCGCCACGGCGCCCAATCCCGCCGCGCTCATCGCGCCGTGGATTTCACCGGCCTTCATCGTGCTCACGCTTCTCCTCACCGGCTTCTGCACGCTCGGCGCGTTTTTGCTGATGAACGCGTGGCAGCCCAAAATCACCGCCACCGAAGCGGGCCTCGTGTATTGTTTCGAGCCGATCTTCGGCACGCTCCTCGCGCTCTTTTTGCCCGGAATCTTTTCCGAGGCGTTTGGCATCAACTACCTCAACGAAACCGCGACGTGGACCCTCCTCACCGGCGGCACGCTGATCACGGTGGCGAACCTGCTCTTGCAGCTAAAACCACCCGCGAAACAACCACCCATGAAACAACCATGATTTCCAAGCATGATACCAATGCGCGTTCAAGTTGAGACGAATTGAAAGCGCATTCCCCGCACCGCAGCGGCACGGAAACCACCAAGACATCGCACGTCCCCTGCGTGTTGGCATCCTCTCAAAATTTTCATCCTTCGCGCCCTTTGCATCCTTCGCGGTCAAACTCATTTTTGGAGATTCCCTTGAAACCTTGAAACGTCGCCCTTGAAACGTTTGCGGCTTCGCAGCCCTGCACTCCACACCACACCCCTCGCTCGCTCCTCACCTTCACCGCAGCCCACTCGCAACATCCCGGCATCACAGCACCGCCATCTCGTCGCGATGCACGACTTCGAGATGTTTTCGCCCCGGATATAATGTCCGCATCTCGTCGCCCTGCTTCCCGGCGATCCGCGCAATCTCGGCGCTGCCGTACGCAACCTTGCCACGCGCAATCACCACGCCGCCACCAGCACTGCCACCATCACCTCCGCCAGCACCGCCACCAACACCCCTGCCACCATCACCTCCGCCATCGCCGCTACCATCACCCCTGCCACCATCGCCGCCACCATCGCCTCCTCCGCCACATTCGCCGCCACCGCCCGCACCGCCGCCCTCATCCGGCCCGACAATATTCACGATCTCGCCCGCCGCAAAAACGCCCCTCGCGCCCGTCACGCCGACCGCGAGCAAACTCCTCCCCTGCTCCCGCAACGCCGCAATCGCATCCGCCTTCACGCACACCGCCCCCGTCGGCCGCTGAAAATACGCGAGCCAGCGCTTCTTCGAATCCATCGGAATCCCGCTCGGCACAAAAAACGTCCCCGGCCCCGTGCCCGCGAGCAAACGGTGCATGATCCCCGGCGCCGCGCCGCTCGCGATAAACACGCCGCAGCCCGATTTCACGGCGAGCTTCGCGGCGGAAATCTTGCTGATCATGCCGCCCGTGGCCGTCTCGCTCGTGGTGCCGCCGGCCATCGCCTCGATCTCCGGCGTGATTTTTTCGACGACCGGCACGACCCTCCCCGTGCCCCTCATGTCGATCAAACCCGGTGCCGTTGAAATGATGAACAAATACCGCGCGCCCGTCAGGCTCGCGACCATCGCCGACAGCATGTCATTGTCGCCAAACTTGATCTCCGCCGCGCTCACCGTGTCGTTCTCGTTGATGACGGGAATCGTGCCGTAGTCGATCAACGTCTCCAGACACTCCTTCACGCCCAGATACCGCTGGCGCCCGCGCAAATCATCATGCGTGAGCAGCACCTGCGCCGCGGCAAGTCCATGCGGTTCAAACCCCGCCTGCCAGTATTGCATGAGCAACGACTGCCCGACGGCGGCGCACGCCTGTTTCCTGGAAACCTCCCCCGGTTTTTTTGCGAGGCCGAGCCGCCCCATGCCCAGCCCGACCGCGCCCGACGACACCACGATCACCTCGGTCCCGCTTGCGCGAAACGCGGTGATTTCCGAGCAAAGCGCGGCGATGCGCCCCGCATCGAGTTTCCCGATACCGGTCGTGAGCACGCCGGTGCCGAGCTTGATGACGATGCGTTTGGGTTGTGCGACAGGCTTCATGCAAAAATAAAAAACAATGCGGCAGAGACACTCTTGTCCGCGCCGCGACACGTCAACACTCCGCGCAAGCCCCCCCGCGCAAGCCTCCCCTCCGCGCACGGTGTAATTGCGAAAGGTGGCAATCAAGTGACCGACCCGGAGTAGAAGCGAAAGCAGAGCGCCGAAGGGCGCAAAAACGGCAAAGCCGTTTCCCAGTACAGCCCAGGGTTGCGACACAGTCGCTACCCTGGGAAAAGTATCACAACCTCGAAGAGGTTGCCTACTATCCCATAACGCGTGATAATTCGCATACGTTCTTTTGAATATATCAGTTGGTAATATTCCTTGCTTTTTAGCGGTAGCGCCGGAGCAAGCCAAAGGCTTGCCCCGGCGGTATCGCCCTGCCAAAATCCTGCCAGTCGCGTAACATCAGTTATGAATATATTGGTAATTCGATGCGAATTATCACGCGTTATGGGATACTACTCTACCCACTGTCTGGCGAGTGCTGGCGGAGGGCTTGCTTTTGGTGCGATGCGACATAGCGTTTCATTTACTTATGAGCGCCAAAATCACGTATGGCTTTGTTTTTGCTTTCGTCGGCATCGCGCTGACTTTGATTGGTTATCTGCTCGGCCTTCAGACGGACAGGGCCGGTTCCACGCTTGCCTCCCTGTTCGGATGGCTCGGCACGATCCTGAGTTTTTTTGTCCTGTGGCTTGGCGTGCGCGCGGTGCGCGACGAGAAACCGGACCAGTGCCTGACCTTCGGGCAGGGCGTGGGCGCGGGTGTGGTGATCGCCCTCGTGGGCGCGGTCATCGGCGCGGTGTACACGCTCATCCACCTTTCGTTTATCAATCCCGACTTTGCCGACCACATGATGGTGGCCGCGCAGCAAAAATGGGAGGATGCCGGAATGAGCGCACAACAAATGGAGGTTGCGGAAAGGATGACCCGCGTCTTTTTCCATCCGGGAATCATGGCGGGGATGGGCTTTCTGGGGCAGATATTTTTCGGCACGATTTTTTCGCTGATCGTCGCCGCTATCGTGAAACGCAATCCGCCCGCGCCCAATGCGACTCTTCCGCCGCCTCCGCCAGTGCCGCCGGCGATGCCGCCGCCGGTGGCACAGTGATTCAAACGATGGCTTGCTTTGTCGTTCCCGGCGGAGACCGCCCTGCCGCCCTGCCGCCGTGGCGCCCTGCCGCCGTAGTGGCGCAGGCTGCCAGGTCTGCTTTGCCTGCCGCACGCCGCCGGGCGTTCGTTTTTTTCCGAACCGGGTCTTTTCGGACATGGCCATGGTGCGCAGGCAATTGCAGGCCGGGTTTGGAGAACTTGCCGCCGATCAGGCCCGCTTGCACTCCATTACCGCCTGGCCTTGGATTAAAAAGAACTGTCCGCGCCACGCTACATTGGCGCGGCTGAAGCAAGGGCGCTTTCCGCCGCCGCGACCAGCGCCGCGCGATTCAACTTCCCCTGCTCATTGCGCGGCCACTCGGCAACGGCGACGTACGCCTTCGGCCATTTGTATTTCGCCAGCGAATGCAACACCGACTCCACACGGCGCATGTCGGGCCTCGACCCCGCGCGCCCCGGATAACACACCACCACCTTCCGCCCCCACTCCGCATCGGCAACGCCGACCACTGCAAGATCGGCGAACACCCCGCTCGTCCGCAACACCTCCATCACCTCGACCGGCATCACTTTTTTGCCGCCGGTGATGATCACCGCATCGCGCCGCCCGACGATGTTCAAACCGCCGCGCTCATCCCAATACGCCAGATCCTCCGTCTCAAAAAAATCCCCCTCGCGCGTGTCCGGAAAATAACCGCGAAACAAACTTCCGGCACTTATCCGCACGACACCCGTCCCGCCGCACGGCATCCCGCCACCCGCCGTCCCGCCGCCTGCCGCCCTGCCGCACGCCGTCCTGCCGCCCTCCGCCCCGCCGCCCGTCTCCGGATCGACAATCATCACCCGCGTATGCGGCATCACGTGCCCGCTGCTCCGGTCGCCCCTGGCAAAATCGCCGGGCCGTTGCGCCGTCACCATCGCCCCCGTCTCGGTCATGCCATAACTGAACACCACCGGCAGACGCGCCAGCGCCGCGTCACTCATCAACTGCGACCACACGGGACCGCCCCCGATGAAAATAATCCGGAATTGATGCAGCCAGAACAACGCCCGCTCCCCCGCCACCAACAACCGCTGCAACTGCGTCGGCACGAGCGACACCACCCAGCCGTCCGGCGTTTTTTCCATGCCCGGATAATTCCCCTTCCCGATCTCCTTCCAGCTCCACGGCACATGCGCGCCACCCGTCGCCGCGCAACGCACGCGCGACATGAAACCGCTCGCATGATGCGCCGGCAAAACATCCACCGCATTCACGCGCGCGATCCCGAAATATTCGCAAAACCCCGCCACCGCCACAGACAGCGTGCGCTCGTCGTGCCGCGCAAACCGCAACGCCCCGCCCGTGCCGCCCGTCGGAAGACACAGCCAGCCGCTTTCGGGACACTCCATCGCGCCGGCCATTTTCCCGAACTCCTCAAACTGCGCCATTTCCTTCGCGCCCCATTTCGGATCGCACAAAAAAACGAACCCGCCGCGCTTCACGGCGCAGCCGGTTGCCTCGCCCACTCGCATCAATTCAACGCGTTCCATAAAATCTCCGGCCTCGATTGCAACACATCGCCCGCGCGCAAAAAAGGCGCCGCCCGCGGACCGTCAAAACGCGCGTCCTCAAACAAAGGCCACACGCCGAAACCGAGCGCACGCGGTTTGTCCGCCCCCGAAAAAAATTCAAACGCCACGCGCAACGCCGCCGCCGCGCCCACGCCCGTTTCCATCGCGGACGAAAACACCACGCGATCCCCCGGCAGCCGCCCGATGACCCGCTCCGCGCCGCCAAACAACGCCGGCTTGATGACAAAAACACCCGGCCACCCCGCCTCCAGCCAGCGCGCCGCATCACCCGCGCTGACCACGGACTCATCGAGCGCCAGCGGCGTCGGGTAATCGCCTGCAAGACCGAGCATCAAATCCTCGGCGCCGGCGGCATCCGCCGCGACAGGCTGTTCAATGAATTCCACCGGATAACCGACACATTTCGACAACCATCGTTCCGCCACGCGACGATTCCACGCTCCATTCGCATCGAGCCGCAACCGCGCCCCGCCCGGAAGCGCGGCGCACACATCATCGAGCAAAGCCATTTCGTCCGCCGCGGCACCCACGCCGACCTTCCATTTGAACGTGCGAAAACCCGCCTCGCCCAACGCGGCAATCCTGTCCGGCGCCGCCCGCCCCGCCGGCAAAAGCGCGGCAACCGGAAGACAGCGCGACAGGCAGGGCGACGTCTCTGAAATGCAACTCGACAAGTGTGACGCCTCCTCCGAACTGCAGGACGACGCCCCCGAAATGCAACGCATCGCCTCCGGCTGAGCCGTTCCGCTATCGTGCGTTCCGTCATCGTACATTCCGTCATCGTACGTTCCGTCATCGTACGTTCCGCCATCGCGCGCCCCCGCCAAAAACCTCGCCCCGCCCAGCGCAAACCGCACGCATCCAAACCTCGCCCCAACCGCCTCGATCTGCTCATCGCTCACGCGGGCGCCGAACGCCGCGCACACCTCCGCCGCCTCGCCGGCGGTCTCCGTGCCAAACCACGGAATCGGCGCACATTCGCCAAAACCTACGCGCCCATCCTCGCGCTCCAATCGCACGAGCAACCCCTCGCGCCTCGCCCACAAACCATGCGCCGTCCGCACGGGCGCGCGAAACGGCAACGAGTACCGGCGGTATGCAAAAACGTAATTCACGGCGACATTCAGAGTTTATGATGGCATTCAAAGTTCACGCCGTCATTCAGCATTCAGAGTTCACGTCGTCATTCAGCATTTAAAGTTCACAGCAACATTCAGCATTCAAAATTCACAGCGACATTCAGCATTCAGATTTCACGCCGGCATCACTGCGCGGGCGCCCGCAACAACACATCCGACCATTCTCCCATCTCCCGCCATTCGATTTTCCAATCCGGCACCACCTTTCCAAACGCCCCGCGCACCTGCGCGTTTTCGTTTGCGAGGATTCCGCTGAGGACAAGCACGCCGCCCGGCGCGACCGCCGCGGTGAGTTCCTTCGCAAACGCGATCAGCACATCCGCCAGAATATTCGCCATCACGATCCCGGCCTTGCGCCCGGCAAGCCCGCTCACGAGATCCCCGGCAAAAAAATCCACGCGCCCCTCCATGTCGTTGAGCCTGGCATTTTCGATGCTCACGCGCACGGCCTCGGGATCATTGTCAAACCCCGCCACATTTTTGTAGCCGAGCTTTGCCGCGGAAAGCGCGAGAATTCCCGAACCGCAACCCGCGTCGATCACGCGCGCCTCCGCGTCAAACGGCGCCTCGACAAGCCGCTCGACGCACAGCCGCGTCGTCTCGTGATTGCCCGTGCCAAACGCAAGTCCCGGATCGAGCCAGACGACCTCCTCGCCGGCGGGCAACGCAAACGTCCCGCGCTCCCACACGGGCGCCCAATGCAGACGCCCGAACGTCCACGCCCTGAAATGCGCCTTGTAGCTGTCGCGCCAGTCGCCGTTGCCAAGCGACCGCAACACCGCCCCGCCCATCGGCTCCGCGGGCAGTTGCGGCCTGAGCGCGGCCCATTGTTCGCGCGCCTCGGTGTCGCCCTGGAAAACACCGA
The DNA here is from genome assembly GCA_031263125.1 of Opitutaceae bacterium. Taxonomy (GTDB): domain Bacteria; phylum Verrucomicrobiota; class Verrucomicrobiia; order Opitutales; family Opitutaceae; genus Ereboglobus. Next base: position 8,451 of record JAISGL010000007.1, read on the forward strand.
CAATCCACGCGCGCCCCACGATCACGTCCTCAAGCAGACACCAACCCCCGATGCCCGATTCGAGCAACAAATTGTCGGTCGCCCCGACGGATGCGGGTGCAATCTCGACTTTGATTTCAAACAAATCCATGCCGCACACGACACGCGGAGCGAACGCACGCGGCAAATGGATTTTTTGCCCCTGCGGACGGCATCGCGGAGTTCCGCCCGTTACGCAACGCGCAGGGCCTGACATTGTGTCAGGCCGCGAATTACCAGTGCGGCCTCCCACGCGTTCGCGGCCTGACGCAAGGTCAGGCGCTGCAAAATCTGCCGGGCGCGTTTTGGCTGATTTTCGCCTGTTTTTGGCTAATATCTTCACTCACTTCACCATGCACTCCACCGGCAGACGCGCGTAGATGCCCTTCGGGTCGTTGAACTCGTTCAAAATGCCAAGCTCCGTGCGCAAACGCGACACGACTTCATCGACCGTGCCCTTCGCCGCGGGACTCAACCGCGAACCCGACTGCTCCGGCGCCAAACCGCCGAACATTTCGTTCAACACCTCGGCGAGTTCCTTTTTGCGCGGAAACTCGCGCACGCGGTAATTCCCTCCTAGCCCGGCTTTTTCCACGGCGTGCAAAATCGCCGAGTCCAGCCCGCCGATTTCATCGACCAGCCCGAGCCTCAACGCCTCCGTGCCCGACCACACACGCCCCTGCGCGATTTCCCGCACGCGCTCCTTCGGCAAATCGCGGGACTCGGCGACCTTGCCGACAAACTCCTCGTAAATCCAGTCGACCATGCGCTGGTAGATTTCCATCTCCTCCGGCGTCTTCGGACGCGAAATCGTCATCGTGTCGGCAAACCTGCCCGTCTTCACGCTATCGAAAGTCACCCCGACGCTGTTCGCGAGTTTTTGCACGTCGAACTGCACGCCAAACACGCCAATCGAACCGGTGATCGTGCCCGGCTCCGCAAAAATCCGGTCGCCATAAGTCGCAATCCAATAACCGCCCGACGCCGCGTACGCGCCCATCGAAACAATCACCGGCTTGTCTTTTCGCGCGAGGCGAATCTCGCGCTGGATATGCTCGGACGCCGTCGCGGAACCGCCGGGGCTGTTCACGCGCAGCACGATCGCCTTCACGCTGGAATCCTGGCGCAAACGGCGCAGCTCCCTCGCAAAACGGTCCCCGCCGACCTCATTCAAGTTGCCCTTGCCATCCACGATCGTGCCCTCCGCGTACACGACCGCCACCGTGCCCTTGCCGCCGGCCTTCGCGCTCTTCGTCGCAAGCGCCGGCCCCTTGCCGGACGGCAGCGTGAGCACGTAATCGGGCAGGCTCACCTGCTTGAACGGCTCCCTCGAACCCGCGCGACCCGTGCGTGTTTTCAAATCGTCGATCACCTCGTCGCGATACGCGAGTCGCGAGACCAGTTTCCTCTGCAACGCCGTCTCCGGAATAATAATGCCGTTTTTGTCCACGAGCGCCTGCAATTCCGGCACGCGCAAACCGCGCCCGCCCGCGATGTCGCCGCGCAAATCGCCCCACAAATCGTCGAGCAATTTCTGCATCTGCTCACGACTCTCCGGACTCATGCCGGTGCGCGTGAACGGCTCGATGGCCGACTTGTATTTGCCCACGCGCGTCACCTGCACGCCCACGCCGAATTTTTCCAACGCGCCCGCAAAATACATCGGCTGGCTCGCCAGCCCCGGCATGACAACCATGCCGTACGGATCGAGCACAAGCTCGTCCGCCAGCGACGCGACAAACATCTCGCGCACCGTCGCCGAATCGAGATACGCGACCACCGGCTTCCTCGCCGCGCGCACCTCCTCGAGCGCCTCGCGAATCTCGCGCAACGCCGCGTAACCCGTGCCGTAGCCCGACGGTTGGAATTGCCCGTGCAAAAACACGCCCGCGATCCGGTTGTCCGCCGCCGCGGCCTTGAGCGCGCGCGTCACCTGGCGCAGTTGCAACCGGTAAGGCTCGTCGCCGCCCCCGGTCAGCGCGCCCAGCACCGCGCCCGAGCTGATCTGCGCGGGCGCGTCGGTCACGTTCACCGACATGTCGAAAACCAAATACGCGCCCTTCTCCACCGTCGGCGCGCGATTCTCGCCACCGCCGACCATGGCCCCCAGCGCCGCGAAAAAAACAAACAGGCAGACCAGCGAGCCTATTGCGAAAATAATCAATGCGACCAATGCGCCCAGCAACGATGTGAAGAAATTTTTCATGATAAAAATCGCGCGCACCTTAACGCATCCGCGGAAACCCTCCAGCCAAAAGGAGCGCAACCGCAGCGGCGCACCCGAAAAAACCGCCCGGAAAAACCGCCTCCGCATCCCGCCGTCCCGCCCGAAACCTTCACAAAACCAAAAAGCCAGCCATCCCCAGGACGATCAACAGCGCGATCACCCCCAATGCGCATTTCTCCTGCGATGTGAGTTTGGAAATCATGATGCCGTCAATGCAACCAAACCGGCGCCCGGCGGCGATGAAAATTTTGCCCCAGGCCGCCAATTCCGGGTAGCACGGGCGTCCCGCCCATGGACGGCGCGCAGCGCCGCCCCCACGCCGCCTCCACACCGCCCTTCCCTCCCCATCTCTCTCCCTATCTCCCCCCTCCCTCACTCTCTCTTTCCCTCTCTCCCTCCCCCCTCTCTTTGAACGCATCTCAAAAACTGGACCGTGAGGCCAGAAGACAAGGGGAAAGGGCGCACCTGAAGAACGGCGAACATATGGCGCGCGTGCAGGTTGGCGGCGGCCTCGCCCGCCGTGAGCCGTCGCTCCTTGAGGAACAGTCCGGGGGAGACGTCCATCAGCACCATCAGCAGGCCAAAGCCCATGCCGACAAAACGCATGCCTTCGATGGTGTCCTCGAATATATCGCGCTGCGTCAGCCAGAACAGCCACTGGATTCCAATCCCGGCGATGGATGCAAACCCCGTCCGCCAGGCCATGACCCGTGTGCGTTCGTGATAGTCGGGGCTGAGTTCGAATCCCAGCGCCAGTATCCCATAACGCGTGATAATTCGCTTCGAATTACCAATATATTCATAACTGATGTTACGCGACTGGCAGGATTTTGGCAGGGCGATACCGCCGGGGCAAGCCGGAGGCTTGCCA
>JAISGL010000011.1 GCA_031263125.1 Opitutaceae bacterium
TTGAGAGATGCTGACTGGATGGATGGGATGAAATGTGGCGGCGCATTTTCGTAATATTGTTTTTTTGGCGTCACGGTCCGCTCAAGCCCGCAACGTGTAACAATTCCGGCAATGATATAAATCCACCGGCATCCGCATGGCGCCGTCCGGGTCATGCGCGGCGCCTGCAAATCGTCTCAACTTGAAAGCGAATTGGAATGAGTGTGATTGGATGAGTGTGTTCATGGCCTGGTGCGTTGCCGGGACGGGGAGAAGAGAAGAGAGGAGAGGAGAGGAGAGGAGAATTTCTGTCTTGAACCGGCCTCATGATTTACCGCCACGTTGGGCCGGTGACATTTCAAAGTACTGGTATTTGGAGGAGACCACCCTGAAAAACATCCCGCGATTCCTTCCGGGCCGGACTCATTGGCCGGCCGGACAAGGCATCCCGGTTACCCGCGAATACCAGCAGCGGGACGTTCGCAAGTCTCCCGCTGCCGGCAGGAGTGATGGCAGCCTGTTAGCGTTGGAATGGTTTCGCGAAATCAAGAACGAAGAATAAGGGACTCGGCTAAAATGAATTCGCCAAACAGAGGCGGAAGCGCACCGGTTTGCGCAAATGGTTCGTCACCATCACAGCTGCCGCCGCCGGGGGGCAAACGCTTCTGATGAGAGAGTCCCGAAGGGACTCAATATGAATAACCGTGGGTGTAGGCGCATCGCGCCGCAACCCACAGATTGGCCAACATCAACCCCGTCCCTGAAAGGGGCGAACAGTCCCTGCCCGACACCCGGTTCGCCCCTTTCAGGGACGGGTGTGTTATATTCTCTTACCGTGGGTTGCGTCGCGTTGCTCCTCACCCACGGTTATTTACATTGAACCGCTTCGCGGCTCTCCCACCAGAATTGTTTGTTCCCGTGTGCGGCGTGGCCGCGACTTTTTGCGGGACGGCAAAAGCAATCTTGGGTGGTTTTATTGGATGCAGCGTTCTGACAGGGCGGCGACAATCGCTCACCGTATGCCCCGCCCGCCGGTCAATTTGCCATCCTTGAATACAATCGTCTGCTGCACGAAGCGGCTTGGCCAGTAAACCCATGTGTCTTCATCGAGTGAGCGCGTTTTGTGCGCGGGCGGCCACCCTCTCGCCATGAGCACCTGCTGTTTTGTCATGCCGGGTTTCATTTCGCCGCCTTGGATCGCCTCCGCGAGTTCCTTGGAAATACCGTCAAATGTTATTTCGGATGGCGAGAGCATGTTGCGGGCAATCGCATGCAGTTTTTTCTTTGTATATTTGGCAACGTTGAGAATTCTCACAATCGCACCGGTCGAGTTGATGCGAATCCATATCGTATTATCTATGTATCCCTCGAGTGTGATTTTTGTATTGACCGGCACCATCTCGCCCCGGGTGTAGTTGGTGGCGTCATGGATACCGTTTTCCTGCCACAGGCAATTACGCAAATAATACTCTTGCCCGACCCTCGGAGCCGGCTGTTTCGCCAAGGTCTCCGCGTATTCGGAAATATCACTTGCCCGGAGCGCGCCGGAAAGCGCGAAAAACATCATTGCCAGGATGAGTGTTGCGAAAGATTTCAGTGTATTCATATTTATAATATTTATTGATGTTACGCGGCAGCGCGCTGGGAGCGCCCCTGGGGGCGCGTGCATCTTTGCCCGTGATGCGTTTTCGATATACAATATGCGGGCGCACGGCGTTTCGCGGGCAGAGATGCCCGCGCTCCCAGGAACGGACTTCGCGTTGTCCCCCAGGAACGGACTTCGCGTTGTCCCGCCCAATCGCGGGGTTCGGGTTTGGTTGGTCGCGGAAGACACACAGCGGCGCTTTTTGAATCGGCCTTCGCGTAACATCTGATATTTATCGAGAGGTTGGTGTTGTTTGTCATAACCGTCTCTTGTGTTCACACGTGGGGCGGAGGAGGCGCGGGTTACTCGGTGAGCACCAGCACGAGGAGTTGCGCGGAGCGGAGGCGGGAGCCGGACTTGGAGAAGGTCCAGTCAGGATGGCCGGCGGGCTGGTTGCCAATGCCGAGGTCGCAGTTCGGGCCGTCACTCCACTTGTTATAGGCGATCACGGTTTGCTTTTCGGCGGTGTTGTGGATTTGCATCGAGCCGTAGCCGGGGGAGCGGGCGGTGGTCATGCTGTCGCCGAAATCGTTGGTGGTGTCGCTGGCGCCGGGCACGCGGGCGGCGTTTGGCGCGCTGTAGTTGCAGTCCCAGAATTCAATGTTGCCGCGCTTGAAGGCGCCGGTTTTCACGTTGGGGAGGCTGGAGGCGATTTCGAGGTTTTCGACGGTTTGCTGGAAGCGCGCGCCGGAGTTTTTGGTGGGGACGCCGATTTTTTTGAGGTCGGTGGTGAAGGGGTCCATGGAGACGAAGGCGTAGGCGGCGGCGCCGTCGGGGTTCATGAGGTGGAGGAAGTAGGCGACGCGTTTGATTTTGCCGGAGATTCCGGCGGTGCGGTTGACGAGGTAGGTGACTTCGGCGCCGTGCCGGGCGAGCGGATCGAGCGCATAGGCGACTTGGTAGGCGGTGGCGGCGGGGACGCATTTGTCCAGGAGTTCGCGGACGGGGATTTCGCCGTGGGTGAAGGCGCCGGCCTGGAGGCCGGCTTCGTTGCGGAGGTTGGGTTCGGCGGTTTCGCTCCAGGCGAAGCGGACGAGGCGGGGGTCGGTGACACCTTCGGCGGCAGCGGAGAGCATGATGATGGGTTGGCCGGGGACGATGGTGGCGGTGGCGGGTTTGAAGGAGCCGTCGGGGCCGGCGAGTTCGAAGGAGTCGGGCGCCTTGCCGTCGCGCGTGGTGAGGGTTTGCGCGTGGGCGAAGGCGATGGCGGCGCCGGGTTTTTTGTTTTGTTTTGAGAGGGGGAGAAACTGGACGCGGGCGAGGACGGGCGACTCGCATTTCACATTGGCGCGGCCATAGGTTTTGTTGAGGGCGTGGAGGGCGAGGCGTTTGCCGACGGTTTGTTTGTCGGTGGGGTGGATGTTCTGGATGTTGCCGATGTCGTTGATAACGGCCATGCCGGAGTGGGGGTCTTCCTTGGCGAAGCGTTCCTGGGCGCGCCAGATTTCGGGGAGGGCGAGCGGGTCGCCGCCGTATTTGTAGGGGGCGAGTTGGGCGAAGTAGAGGGGGAGGGCGGGGTTCTCGAAGACGGCGCGCCAGGATTTCACAAGGGCTTTCATTTTTTCGTAATAGAGCATGCCTTCGCCGCGGTTGGCTTCGCCTTGATACCAGATGGCGCCGCGGAGGGCGTAGGGGACGAGGGGGTGGATCATGGCGTTGTAGAGCGTGGTGGGGCCGGCCTGGGGGCGGGCGCCCGCGCCGAGCGGGGCGAGTTCCGCGGGGAAGGCGGGGGGCTGGGGGATGGTTTTGTTGCTGGCGGCGGCCTGGCGGGCGGTGTCGAGCCAGGCGGCCTGGCTGTCGAGGGCGGCGGCGGCGAGGCGTTTGTTGGTCGCGGTGCCGGGGGTGACGGCTTGGACGCGGGTGTTGATGTCGTCGAGCGCGGGGTTGTCCTCGAAGCCGAGGGGGCTTGTCCAGGGTTCGATGCGGGTGCCGCCCCAGCTGGAGTTGATGAGGCCGACGGGCACGTCGAGCGTGTCTTTCAGCTCGCGTCCGAAGAAGTAGGCGACGGCGGAGAATTCGGGGATGTTTTCGGGGGTGCAGGGTTTCCAGCCGGCGCCGACGGTTTCGATGTCGTCGGCGGGGGCGTTGGCCCAGGCTTTTTTCACGTGGAGGAGGCGGATGAGGGGGTGGCTGGCGCGGCGGATTTCGGCGGCGGAGTCGTTGGTTTTTTGGACGGTCCATTCCATGTTGGACTGGCCGGAGCAGAGCCAGACTTCGCCGACGAGGACGTTGGAGAGGCTCAGGGTGTTGGAGGCGGCGATGGTGAGCGTGGCGGGGTTTTTGCTGGTGGCGATTTTGTCGAGGTCGACGCGCCATTTGCCGTCGGCTCCGGCGGTGGCGGTCTTGGTCTGGCCGGCGAAGGTGACGGTGACTTGCTCGCCGGGGTCGGCGAGGCCCCAGACGGGCACGGGGGTGTCGCGCTGGAGCACCATGTTGTCGCTGAAGACAGCGGGGAGTTTGACGGCGGCAGTGGCCGTGGCGGCGATGGCGATGGCGGCAACGGTGGCGGCGGTAGCGGTAGCGGCAGTAGCGGCGAGCCGGCAAAGGAGCCGGCGGAGTATCTGGCGGGATGGGCAGGTGGTGTGTTTCATGGGTGGATGGAGGATTGGGATGGGATGTGATGGGT
>JAISGL010000015.1 GCA_031263125.1 Opitutaceae bacterium
CGGGGCCGAGATCGCGACGAGCTGGCCGAGGATGGAGGTCGTGCTGCCTTGGTTGGCGACGACGTTGTTGGCGATTTTATTTCCCGCAGGGACGTTTTGGCGGAGAGCCGAAGTGAGCGCGGACCAGGTGACGGTGTGTTCGTCCCAGTTGTCGTCGTCGAGTCCGTAGACATGAGCTTGGGCAAACGCACTGGCGGACGCACTGCCATCCGTCGTTGTCGTGGCGGCGAAGAGGTCGAGCAGCACGGATTGCAAATCATCGGGCGCGATGGCGGGCACGGGGAATTTGATGAGCGCCACGTGGCGTCCGTCGGCGGTGAGGCCGTCGCTGCGCACCGTCAGCGAAGCGCCGTCACCGGCGGGCGTTTCGCGCGCGACGCCGTCGGACAACTGGGCGTCGGCCACGGCGTTGACGGTGAGCGTCGGCGTGCCGCCGGGCAAAAGTGCCTGCGCGCGGGCGGGGATTGAAATGAGGGTGACGGATTGCGGGCGCAGCGTCATTTCGCCGATGGTGTTTGCGTTGAGGCGCGCGCGGGCGACCACGCCGCCGCGACTGCGGTCGCTGACTTCCTCGATGGTGAAGAGGTTGTTCGCGGGCAGGCCGAGCGCGGAGATGTCGAGGTTGAGCGGAAGCTCCGAGGTGGCGGTGTTGGCGGCGAAGATATGCACAAAACCCGCCGCGTCGTCGCGCGTGACGAGCAGGTAGAGGCTGGCGGGCAACGGCGTGTCTCCGGTGCAGGCGAGGCGCGGGCGCGCGCCGCGGGCGGCTTTGTTGAAGAGGCGGTAAACCTCGGCGGTCTGGGCGGCGCCGCCGTAGGGATTTGCGCTGCCGGAGGTGGTGTCGTTGTTCACGTAGTGCGTGCCGTTTTTTTGCACGGGGTAGCGGCTGCCGTCGTCGGTGCGCGCGGTCTGGCCGAACTTGAAAAGATAAAGCTGCGCGGCGCCCGCGCGGGTGAGCGCGACGAGGTCGCCGCCGAGCGCGGCGTAGTGGAGCGGATCGTCGGGCGTGAGGTCGGAGGCGTCGAAATTCGCGGCGGTGCTGGTGTTGATTTCGGTGAGGCCGATGCCGTAGGGCGGCTCATCGCCCGTGAGCGGAGTGATGGCGTCGCGGACCTGACGGAAATAATTTTCGAGGACGGCCGGGTTGGTGTTGTAGGATTGGTAATTGTAGAAATGGAAATTGCGCCACGCGGGGTCGGTGACGCCGTCGAATCGCTCGTGACGTTTTTCCACGGTGGGTTTGCCCCAGTTGTCGAGCGAGGCGGTGTTGGCATAGGCGGTGTTGGTCGCGAAAATCTCCGGCACGAGATTTTTGCCGTGGCGCGAATTGACATCGGCGAGCGCGCACTGGATGGCGTCGGAGGCGAGTTTGAGGCGCTGGTGCCATTGTTCGTAGGTGATGCCGCCGGCGTTGGCGTGGTTGGGTTCGTTGAACATCGAATACCGGCGCACGTCGTAGTCGCGGCCGAAGATAAATGCCTGCGTATAATAAAACCGCCACAGCAGCCACTGGCCGGCCCAGTCGTCGTCGTTCCCGATTTTGAAAATGGTCAGGCTGGCCGATATCTGGAGCAGCAGTTCCACTCCCTGCCGGCGCAGTTCGGCGAATGTCGGCGCGGCGATGAACCGGTTGGAGCCGGACACGATGGCGGTGTTGTGCCGGTTGATAAAAAACGGCCAGTCGATGTAGCTGTTGTCGAGCGGTTGCGCGGGGTCGGAGGTGTTGGCCCGCAACGCCGAGCGGCGCGCCATGAACGACGCCAAGTCCGTGACGCCATCGTCGCCGCCGTGGGTGACTTCCACGGTGTTGGGCTGGCGAAAAACGCGCGCGGCTTTCACGTTGGAATATCGCCACCAGTCGGCGGTGTTCGACCCAACCATGAAGTGCCCGAGATTGTAGCCGAGCACGGCGGGCGTGACGCCCTCGGGCGTGGATGTCACCGTGATGTTGAGCGGCGCCGCGTGGCCGGTGAGGGCCGCAAGCAAACCAGCCGAAGCAAGGTGGAAGCGGATGAGTTTTTTGAGAGCAATCATGACGGGAAGCGGGAGGGATGGATGGCAGGATGACAGGATGGCGGTGATTTCCGGGATGTTGTCGAAAGCGACGGCCCGCATCCCACGCAAACGCCGGGGCGTCGCAATGGGTTCGCTTGCTAACGCGTTAGCAAAAGCGCGGCGTGCCTATTTATAATCACCCCGATTGGCTGTGACAGAACCCATTGCTCCATTTCTCCATTTTCTTTCCAATGAAACATCACAACCTCGCAACATTGCTCCTGTTCTTCGTATTCGGCTTCGCATTCGCATTCGCCTTCGCATTCGTCTCCGGCGCCACCGCACTGTCGCAACCGGCCCCGCCCTCCGGGCCTGCGCCCTTCGAGCCTGACATTCCCGATGCCGATGACGAAATCGTGGAACTCTCCCCCTTTATCGTCACCGCCGCGACCGACCGCGGTTATGTCGCCACCAACACCGAGGCCGGCAGCCGGCTGAACTCGCGCATCCTCGACACGCCCTCGGCGATCTCGATCATGACCGCGGATTTTCTTCAGGACATCGACGCGATCTCGATGGACGATGCGCTCAACTTCGGCCTGAACACCGAATCGGAGCCTGAAACCGACGGCGAGGGCTACCGCATCCGCGGCATCCGCAGCGGCTCCTACAGCCGGAATTATTTCATCCGGGGAGTCGGCGACACTTATAATATAAGCCGCGCCACGTTTTCACGCGGCCCCAATTCCATTCTTTTCGGCAACGCCGATCCCTCCGGCATTATCAATATAACCACCAAGCAGCCCGACCTGTCCCGCAACCGGTTCGAACTTTCCTCCCGTTTCGACGACGAGGACGGCTGGCGCGTCACCGGCGGACTCAGCCATGTCATCGTGCCTAAGCGGGTGGCCGTCCGTGTCGACGCGCTCAACCAGGAACTCAATGGCTTTCGCGACCCGACACGCGATGACTGGAAGGCGTATTATATTGCCGGCACCGCGGTGCTGGTGGACAAAAGAAGCTACCAGCTGACCGTGCGTTTCGATTACGAACAAATGCGCCGCATGCACAGCTACGCCCGCAAGGATGTCATCACCGAAACCGTCAGCCATTGGAAATCACAAGGCGGCATCACCGTGCCGTATGGCAACGGCGTCACCGGCAGCAGCACTACGCCTGCGGGCGCCACCCGGCAGGGATCAACCAATTACCTCGTGGCGGTTGACCAGAGCCTCAAACCCATCCCGATATTGAATTGGAAAAACACCGCGCGCGGCGCGGAAGACCCCGAAGGCATCCTCCCGGCCACCGAGGAACTCTGGCCGATTTATGTAAACTCGATGGGCCTCAGCGCCGGATTGCAGGACGACCGCCAGCGTTTTCGCACGCTTTATATAGAGCAGAAATTCGGCAGAAACCTCTTTATACAGGCCGCCTACAATGACTACAACCGGCACTTCTGGCGTCCCTGGTCCAACACGGGCTTCACCGAGTTGCGCGTCGATATCAACGAGCAACTCCCCAGCCTCGACGGCGTGAGAAACGTGGATGCGCCGCCCAATCCGAATGTCGGCCAGTATTATTTCGAGAAGGTGATGCGCCCGCAGGATTATTTTTATGACGAATCCACCTTCCGTGTCTCCGCCGCCTACGAACTCGATTTGCGCCCGTTTAATACATGGCTCGGCCTGCACCGGCTCGTCGGCTCCTACGACAAGCGCGAGGTTGAAAATTATATAGACAATTATATAGAGGTGAATCTCACGCCGCTGCCCGGCTATCCGGTGTCGCTGGCCGAAAACGCCAACCGCATTTACCGCCGCTCATATGTTTATCGCGACAAGGGCATCTACAGCGTAAACGCAAACATGGCCCCCATCCGGCAGGGCGAGGGCGGCATCAATTCCGGTTATGTCCGGGCCGGCACGGTGCCGACGGCCACGCGCACCAAAAGCGATTCGTTCTTCGGCGCGCTTCAAAGTTTCTGGTTGAAAAACCGCCTCGTCACCATCGCGGGCATCCGCCGCGACCGCGTGAAAAACTGGGACAGGGATATTTTATTGGAACCGGACCCCGACACGGGCACATGGGACGCCGCCAGCAGCGCCATGATAGCGCCGGAGCCGGCCAATGATGATACCGTCAACACCAGCAGCCTCGGCGCGGTCTTTCACATCACGAAATGGCTCTCCCTGTTTTATAATAAATCCGACAATTTTTCGCCGGGTTCCACCCGCCGCGACATCAATGGCGACATGATTCCCATTTCGGTCGGAAAAGGCCAGGATGCCGGCATAAAATTCCAACTGTTAAACGACAAACTCTCCGGCACCCTCGGAGCCTATGCAAACACCAAGGAACACGACACCGTCACCGGCATCATCGCCGCCAACGACGCGAGCAGCGCCATCAATGGCATATGGGATATCCTGAACGAACCCGACAACTCGCCCCGCCGTTCGGGCGGCGGCTACGGCACGGCCAGAAACACCCGCGATTACAAGGCGCAGGGCCTCGAACTGGACCTCACCTACAACCCGCTGCGGAACTGGCGCATCTCCCTCTCCGCCGCCTATAATGACACCACCTATCAAAGAGTGGTCCCCGCGCTCGACACTTATATTGAAAAATATATAAGCGAATGGCGTCTGCATGGCGACGAAAGCAGCGGCGGCAACACGATCAATGATATTATAGACAACCGGCTGCTTCCAAACCACCGCGAATTAAAATCAATGGAGGGCGACACCGCCGCCTTCATCCGCCCATTGAGCATCACCTTTGTCACCAAATATCGTTTCACCAATCCGCGCTGGCTGCGCGGGGTTTCGGTTGGCGGCTCGGTGCGTTATCGCGACCGCCCCATCATCGGCTTTGGCGTGAATGATGACGGCACCATCAATCGCGACATCACCTATTATGGCCGCGACATCTGGCAGAACAACGCCTTCATATCATACGAGAGGAGTTTTCTGCGCAGAAAAGTACGTTGGAAAAGCCAGCTCAGCGTGCGCAACATCCTCGACGACACCGACCCGTTGGAAGTGCGCGCCCGTCACGACGGCGTGCCCGACCGCCTGCAACTCGTCCAGCCGCGCACCTTCACCTGGACCAATTCCTTCTCCTTCTAATCCGCCCGTCATCTCTCATCCCTCATCCCTCATCCACCATGATCCGCATCCAATTATCAATCGCCCATCGCCCGCTTCGCCCGCTCGTGTTCGCCGCCGCGCTCATCGCCGGCATCCTGCGCATGTCCGCGCTCACGCTCGCCCCGCTTCTCAGCGACGGCGTTGTCCTCCAGCGGAACATGCCGGCGCCCATCCGCGGCGCGGCGGAGCCGGGCGAACAGGTCGCCGTTGTCTTTCACGGACAAACAAAAACCGCCAGTGCCGGCCCCGATGGCGGCTGGCTTGTCTGGCTCGATCCCATGCCCGCCGACGCAAAACCCTCCGAACTCGCCGTCACCGCCGGCGGCAAAACCATCCGTGTGCGCGACGTCTTGGTCGGCGAGGTCTGGCTTTGCTCGGGCCAGTCCAACATGGAACTACGCGTCCCCCGCGTGGACAACGCCGCCGCGGAAATCGCCGCCGCCGATTACCCGCTCATCCGCCACGTGAAAATCGCCCGCGCGATCTCGCGCCAGCCCGCGACCGGCGCCGGGGGCGCGTGGGAGGTTTGCAGCCCGGAAACCGTGTCCAATTTCAGCGCCATCGCCTACTTTTTCGGACGGGAACTGCACCGCCGCCTCGGTGTCCCCGTCGGCCTGATTCACAGCTCGTGGGGCGGCACGCAAATCGAATCGTGGATGAGCGCCGGCGCGCTGCGCTCCAGTCCGTTCTGGCCCGCGATCCAGGCGCGCTGGCAGGAACGGCTCGACGAATATCCCGCCAGGCTGGCCGCCCACAAAAAGGCGAAAACAAAATGGGAACGCGAATCCGCCGAGGCGAAAAAACAAAACCGCGCTCCGGCGAAGCAGGCACCCCGCGCGCCCGAGGGCGATGGCAGCCGCTGGACGCCCGCCGCGCTCTACAACGGCATGATTCATCCGCTGCTGCCCCTCGCCGCGCGCGGCGTGATCTGGTATCAAGGTGAAACCAACGCCGCCCGCCCCGCCGAATATGCCGACCTTTTTCCGCGCATGATCGGGCAATGGCGCGAGGATTTCGCGCTGGAGCAGCTCCCGTTTTATTTTGTGCAGCTCGCCAACCTCACCCGCAAAAGCGATTCCACGGGACAACTCTGGGCCTTGCAACGCGAGGCGCAAATGGCCGGCCTGCAACAACCCGACACCGGCGCCGCCATCACAATCGACATCGGCAATTCCAACGACATTCACCCCGGCAACAAACAGGAGGCGGGCCGCCGCCTCGCGCTCATCGCGCTGGCGCGGACCTACGGGCTGGGCGGCGAGTATTCCGGGCCGGTCTTCGAGCGCGTCGCGCGCGACGGAAACCGGCTGTGCGTGTTTTTCACCCACGCCAAGGGCCTGAACGCCCGCATCGCCGGGCTGCCCGGTTTTGAAATCGCCGGCCACGATAAAACCTGGCATTCGGCCCAGGCCCGCATCGACGGCGAGACGGTCTGGCTGACCTCCGACGCCGTGCCGGAGCCGGTCCACGCGCGCTACGCCTGGCACAACGACCCGCCGTCGTCGCTGTATAACGAATCCGGCCTGCCCGCCCCACCCTTTCGCAGCGAGCGCCCGCCCGCCGCGAAGTAGCGCGGGCGTCCCGCCCATGTTCCGAGTGTAGCGCGGGCATCTTGCCCGCGTCTCGTAGCGCGGGCGTCCCGCCCGCGGACGGCACGAAGCGCCGCCGCGGCATCTTGCCTGTCCCCTTTTTGAGATGCGCCCGGCTTTTATATTAACTGACGTTACGCAGCACGTAGGGCCTGACCTTGTGTCAGGCCGCGAATTACCAATGTGGCCTCCCACGCAGGCGCGGCCTGACACAAGGTCAGGCCCTACGAAATCAGCCGTCCGCGTACGTAGCGCAGGCTGCCACGCCTGCTGACGAGGCGAAGCCTCGCCCGGTGCGAAAAAAAAACGCACACCCGGTGGCATGCGACAGGCAAAGCAGGCTTGGTAGCCTGCGCTACGTTTGGGCGAGGATAACGCGAAGGCTATTCCGTTCCTGGGAGCGCGGGCATCTCTGCCCGCGAAACGCCGTGCGCCCGCATATTGCATTTCGAAAACGCATCACGGGCAAAGATGCCCGCGCTCCCAGGATAGGCCGGCCGCGTA
>JAISGL010000037.1 GCA_031263125.1 Opitutaceae bacterium
GTGCTGCGCGAAAATGCGCCACGGAGAAACGGGCATGAGAAAACGTAGCAGGAGTCGAGGCAAAGAATGCGGGAGAGTGATGCGAGTAAACGATGCGGGAGAGCCGCGAAGCGGTTCAAGCATCGCTCCTCCGCATCGTTTGCCACGACTCCCATCACATTCGTTCGCACTCTGCTCACTTGATTGCTACCTTTCGCAATTGCGCCCACACCCCCCTCGCGAAGCCATTGCAGGCTTGGCAGCCTGCGCTGCGTCGGGCACTTTACCGTCCGCAAAAAGATGCACATGCCACACGATACACCCGGTTACGCCAGCGCGCATCCCGTGCTCACGGTTGAAGAGGCGCGGCAATTCGAGGGCGTACTCTTCGGCGGCGACGAGGCGCGCGAGTGGGCGGCGATGCAGCGCGCGGGGCGCGCGATTGCGGAGGCGGTGGTGCGCGATTTTCGCGAAATCGGAGAATTCCCCGGCGATGCGCGCGTGCTCGTGCTCGCCGGCAAGGGACACAATGGCGGCGACGCGTTCATCGCCGCGAAGCGCATTTTGGAAAAATTTCCGCGCGCGCGGGTGAGCGTGTGTTTTGTTTTTGGCGAACGCACGACGCGTCCGCTCGCGAAGCGCGCGTGGCGGGAAATCTCCGGACAGGCGCAGGCGGTGGCGCATGGGATCGAGGGGATTGAAGAAATCGAGGGGATTGAGAGAATCGAGGGAATCGAAGGGATTGAGGGGATCGGAGGGATCGAGGGGATCGGAGGGGAATTTGATCTGTGTCTCGAAGGCATTTTCGGGTTCCAGTTTCGTCCGCCGGTCGATGAGCGCGTGAGTGCGTTGATCGCGCGCGTGAACGCGATGCCGATTCGTTTTCGCGCCGCTGTCGATATGCCGGGCGGCGGGATGTTTCGCGCCGATTTCACCTACGCGACGGGCATCGTGAAAACTCCCGTGTTGGAAAACGCAGCGAGTGGTCGCGTCCGTTATCTGGACTTGGGGTTTTTTGGGTCGGGCGGCATGGGCGGGATGCTTGCGGGTTTGGAAACCGGCATGCACCGCACGGAGGGGCAGGTAGACCATTCAGTCCACATGGGCGGGACGCCCGTGCCAACCAAGCCGCCCGCGCCGCCCGTGCTACTCGATCCACATGGGCGGGACGCCCATGCTACTCAAGCCGCCCATGCCACCCAATCCGCGCCCCGCACGCCTGCGATCCTCACGCCCGCGGTTCTCGCTCCGCTTCGCGCGCTGCGTTCGCCGCATACTGACAAGCGCGATTACGGGCACCTCTTCGTCATCGGCGGGTCGCGCACATATCCGGGCGCGGTGTTGTTGAGCGTGTTCGCGGCGCTTCGCGGCGGGGCGGGGCTTGTGACGGCGTTTGTGCCGGAATCGCTCGTGCCCGCGTACGCGGCGCGGGCGCCGGAGGCGATCTGGCGCGGCATGGCGGAATCGCCCGGGGGCGGGCTGGCGCTGGAGGATTTTGCCGTGTTGCGCGAATGTCTTTCCGCGACGAGGGGGAGCACGGGCCGCGCGTCCGCGCTTTTGATCGGGCCGGGAATGTCGCGTGATCGCGAGGCGCTTGCGCTGGCGGCGGAGGTTTTGCGCGCGGTCGGGGACGCGCCTGTTGTTCTCGATGCGGATGCGCTGCAACCGGAGATTGTTTCGGCGGGCAGGGCGCCGCGCATTCTCACGCCCCACGCGGGGGAGTATCAGCGCATCGCGGCGGCGGTTCCGCCGGGCGCGGTGGTTGTGCGCAAGGGGCCGCTGACGCGGATCGGGCGCAATGCGGACATTTATGTTTCGCCATTTGGCGGGCCGGTGCTCGCGCGCGGGGGGAGCGGCGATGTGCTCGCGGGGATGATTGGCGGATTGCTCGCGCAGGCGCCGGACGAACCGCTGCTGTCGGCGTGCCGCGGCACGGTGTGGCACGGCATGGCGGCGGATTGCCTGGCGCGCGCGCGCGGACAGCAGGCGGTACGCGTAACGCAGGTGCTGGATTATTTGCCGGAGGCGTTGCGCGGCGAAGACGCATGAACCTCACCGTGCAACAAGCCTTCCTCGTGCTCAACGGCCTCCCGAATGTCGGGCCGGTTTCATGCACGCGGCTGCTGGAGGAATTTGGCGGCGATCCGCGCGCTATTTTGTCGGCGGGCGCGCAGCGGCTGGAGCGCGTGAAGGGCGTGGGGCCGGCGATGAGCGCGAGCATTGCCAGCTGGCGCGGCCATTTTGATCTCGCCCGCGAGGAGGAGCGCATGGCGAAAAGCGGCGTCGGTTTTGTCACGAAGGCGGACGCGGCTTATCCGAAATTGCTGCGCGAGATTTATGATCCGCCGATCGGGTTGTATCGAAAAGGCAAATACGATTTTGCGCGGCCGTGCATCGCGATTGTGGGGACGCGTCGCACGACGCTCTACGGGCAGGCGGCGGCGAAGAAGCTGGCGTCGGAGCTGGCGCGTCTCGGGTTTTGCATCGTGAGCGGGATGGCGCGGGGAATCGACACGGCGGCGCACGAGGGGGCGCTGCTTGTCAGTGGAAAAACGGCGGCGGTGCTCGGCAACGGAATCGACATCATCTATCCGCCGGAAAACCTCGGCCTGTTCCGGCGCATCGAGGCGGAGGGGGCGGTATTGTCGGAGTTCCCGTTCGGGCGGCGGGCGGACCGGCAGAGTTTCGCGATGCGCAACCGCATCGTGGCGGGCATGTGCGCGGGCGTGATCGTGGTGGAGTCCGACAAGGCCGGCGGCTCGATGATCACGGCGAAATTCGCGGGTGAGCAGGGGCGGCAGGTTTTTGCGGTGCCGGGGCGCATCGACCAGCCGTCGAGCGCGGGATGCCACCAGTTGATCCGCGACGGCGCGACGCTTGTGACGTGCGTGGACGACGTGCTGGCGGAGTTGCATTACCTGGAGGGCTTGCAGCCGCGGGCGATTCCGCCGAAGGCGGGCGATGCGGCAGGCGCGGCGAGCGCGGGCGTGAGCGCGGCGGATGTCGCGAAATTATCGGCGGACGAGGCGGCGGTGATGGCGTGTTTCGCCGGTGGCGCGATGCCGACGGTGGATGTGATCGCAACGCAGACGGGCAGGCCGGCGGGCGCGCTTTCGGCGACGTTGATGATGCTGGAATTGAAGCGCCTGATCGTGAAGCGCGCCGACGGGACGTTCGAGGCGCGGGGGTGAAGGTGAGAATGATTGCGCCCGTTTTGCTTTCACGTCCGCGCAATCTCCACCGCTTTTCCCGCCGCGCTTGAAACAACAAACAGCCGCGTGTGCGCGCCGCTGAAAAACATTTCCACGCAACGCCCGTATGCGCGCAACTGCGGCGCATACTCCGCGCTCAACCGCGCCAGCAACGCATCGTCACTCTCGCCCGCGCGCCGGCGGTTCGTTTTCCAATCCACCACGCGCGCCTCTCCCGACGCCGCGTCGTGGACGACCAAATCCATGATGCCGTCGATCCACGCGCCGCCTTCCGCGTTTGCCGGCGCAAACACGGGCAGCTCCGACTCGCGTGTCCAGCGCGCCTCGCGCAAGTCGCGCAACACATCGCTCGCGCGCAATCGCGCCAGTTCCGTGCGGCCGCGTTCGCCCGCGCCGATTGCGTCCGCGCCTCGCGCGGCATTTTCAAAATACGCGTCGAGCGCCGCCTCGTCCGCCGTCCACGGCAGCAACTCCATCGTCTGGTGCCACCAAAGGCCGTAGTCAATCGCCTCGTCGTCACGCGCCAACGGCAAATCGTCCGCCGTCGCCTCATGCGACGCCGCCCGCACCGCGTCGACCGGCGCGTGCGCAAGCTGATGCGGCAGCAAACGGCGCGGCAGCGGCGGCAAAGGTGAAGGCGAAGGCGAGGGCAAAGGTGAAGGTGAAGATGAAGATGAAGGTGGCGCGGACAATCCTGCCTGCGCTGTTTGCACCGCTTGCGCCGCGTGCGTTGCTTGCGCTGTTTTTGCCTCAACGTCTTCCTCGCGCAAAACCGCACCGCCATCGCTTTCGCCATCGCCATCGCCACCGCCGTTGCGCGCAGGCGGGACCGCCTGCGCCTCGCCGCACACCGGCAACGCCTCGATCAAATCAACGCGCCCGAAAATATCCGCAAAACTCACGCCTTTTCCCGATTTGCCAAAATCGTCCCCGCCCCACGGAATGATGAGCTGCTTTTTCACGCGCGTGAGCGTCACGTACATCAACCGCACCTGCTCGCGCAGCGCCTCCCGCGTGCGCGCATCGTGCATTTCCTGAGGCATGCCCGACGGCTTGAAATACACGCCCGGCACGACACCCCGCACCACGGGGGCAAGCGGCGATTTCCACTCGAGCGCATCGCGCATTTTCCGCGGCATCACCGGCGGCTCGAAATACACGACCGGCCCGATGCCCGGCACATCGGGAACAAGCTGCAATCCGCTCGCGACCGGCCTTTCAAAACTGCGCCAGAATCCGAGCGGAATGACGACGTCCCACTCCAGCCCTTTCGACGAATGCGACGTGAGCAGATTGATGGCGTCGCGCTCCGGCTTGCCCGCCGGACGGTTGTCGTCGATGCCGTCGAGCAACCGCCGCAGCCAGTCGCGCGGACTCGCGCCGTCGAGTCCCAGTGTCGCCGCATCCGCCAGCAGCCGGTGCAGCTCGTCCGCGAACTCGCCGCCCGGCGCGAGCAGCAGCGCCTTTTTCTCCAGCCCGCACGCGCGCGCCAGCTCCTCCGCAAAACGTCCGAGCGGCACGCCGCCGTCGTTCGCCTTCAGCACAAACGGACGCAGCGTTTCGAGCGCGCCGCGCAACGGTCGCGGATGCTCCCCCGGCGTCTGCCAGAGCCAGTTGCGCCCGCCTTTTTTCATGCCCTCCAGCTCCGGATCGCGAATCTCGGCGGCGAGCTGCGCATCGCTCACGGCAAACACTTCGCGCAACACGCCGAACCACTCGAACGCATTGTCCGGATCGCAAATCACCGCGAGCAGCCCGGTCATCCACGCATACACGGGATTGTCGCCGCAGCGGTTTTTCCTTGCCTGCAACGACACCTTGAGACCGCTCGCGCCCAGGACTTTGCCGGCGGTCATCAGCCACGAATTGGCCGGCGCGAGCAGACACACGTCGCCCCATTTTTCCGCGCCCACGCCCGCCGGGCCGCGCGCCTTGAAATACTCCGCGAGCTGCCGCGCCTCCTCTGCCATCCACGCATCGACGCCGCGCTTCGCGCCGTCTTCGGGCACGCGCAACTCAAAACGGCACGCCGCGCCCCCGGCGTTTGCCGGGCCGGGAATCAGCGGCTGATACGGCACCTGCAACAATGGCTCCGGCGCGCCTTCCGAAGGAGCGATGCCTTTGTTGAAACCGTTGCGGTCGCCAAACGCGTGCGGAAACGCGTTGTTGAAAAACGAAATCGCGCGCCTCGGCGTGCGAAACGTCACGCTGAACTCCAGCTTCTCGCCGCCGTCGCCGCGCCCGAACGCGTCGAGATGTTTTGTGAAATTGCGCACGTCGGCGCGGCTCCCGTAGATCGCCTGCTGCCCGTCGCCGACCATGCAGAAATGTCCCGCGCGCGGCGGCGCGCCGGTGGCGCCGCCCTTTTGCGCACCGGGCCACGTGCCGAGTTCCGCGCCCGGCGGACGCGCCATTTCCACGAGCACGGCGAACTGCATCGGGTCGGTGTCCTGCGCCTCGTCGAGGATGATGCGCCAGCCCTCGGCGCGGATTTTATTGAGAAACGTCCTGTTGTGCAAAACGGACAACGCCGTCTCGATCTGGTCCGCAAACGTCTGCACGCCACGCTCGAAACGCCACAGCCGGTAACGCTCCGCGAGCTGCGCCGCCAGCGCCGCGCCCGCTTCGGCGAGCCACGTTTTCACCGGCCCGAAAAAGCATGCGTACAAATACTTGATGTTCGCGGCGGAGCCTTCCGGCGCGATGAAGGGCAGGAATCCCGTCTCCTCGCGAAAGCGCCGCGCCCACTCGACCGCGTTTTGCTGGTTGCGCCGGAGCGCCTCCGCGGGTTTTCCGTCGCGCGTGCGCAGCGCGAGAATCTCATCGAGCACGCGCGCGTCCGGCCCCGGCGGCAGGCCGGCGAGCGCGAGCGAGCGCAGCTCTTTTTCCACGGTTACGCCGATGGAGCCGGCGAGTCCGAAAATGTTTTCGAGCGGCATGTGCCGCAGAAACGCGTGCATCTGCGCGCCGGTGAGCGCGGTGAACGTCATCGGGTCCTGCTCGATGAATTCCTCCCAGTGTACGGTGTCCGATCCGCTGATGACCTCCGGATTCAAATTCACGCCGAGCGCCTGGCCGTGGCGTTTCGCCATCGCGAGGCAGAAGCCGTGAATCGTCCCGAAAAAGGCGCGCTCGAGCGAATTGAGCGCGGCCTGTCCGTTGCCCGCCGCGCCGCCGTTTTTGTTTTCGGACAAACGCCGCAACAGCACCGCGCGCGCGCGTTCGCCGATTTGCTGCGCGGCTTTTTTTGTGTAGGTGACGACGGCGGTTTTCGGCAGCATCGCCGCCGCGTCCGCGGACATCGCCATCGCGGCGAGGCGCTCGGAAATCGCGGTGGTTTTTCCCGAGCCGGCATTGGCGCTGACGGCGAAATTTTTCCGCCACTCGTCGCGGAAACGTTCGCGCGCGGCGAGGTCGGCAAGAGGTTGCGCGTCCGTGGCGCTCGTGGCGCTCATGCGTCACCTCCAAACGTCGCCTTGAATTTTTCCTTCAGCACGGCGTGCGGGATTCGCGCACACGCGAGCGGCCAGCCGCCTCCGCCAAACGCATACTCCGACGGGTCCGCGGTCAGCGCGCCGTAACGTCCCCCGACCAGGTGGCGGTTGATTTGCCGCAGGCACGCGAGCGCCTGTGGCAGTTCCTCCATGCCGACGCTCGTCGGCTCCTCGGCGCCGGGCTTCAGCAGCCAGACGCGCCCGCCGGTCGCGCCGAGCCTGCGGGCGGCTTCCAGGTAAATGCCCAGTTGCAGCAGCTCGCCCTTCGCGCCCATCGCATCCGCCGAGAGCTTGCCCGCCTTGCCCGTTTTGAAATCAATGATGTCGACGGTGGCGCCGTGAAAATCGAGCCGGTCGAGTCGCAGCAAATCCATGCGACCGCTCACGCGGATGCACGAGCCGGCGTCGCCGGGGTCGAGCTGCACGCGCATGTCTTTCGGAAGCGAATATTCCGTGGCGACAAATTCGCCGCTGTCGTGGGCGCAGGTTTTGTTCAGCAGGGCGTCGCACACTCCGGCCAGTTCCATGTGAAAGGACGCCCAATACGAATCGTCCGGCCACGTCTTGCGCAGTTGCGCCAGCGCGTCATCGAGCCGTGCGCGCGCCGCGGCGGCGTCGGGCATGCGCTGGAATCGTCCGCCAGCCGGGTCGCCGCGCAGCGCGTGCGAGAGCAGCCAGTGCGCGAGTTGTCCGCGAATTTTATTCGGCGAACGCTCGAACGGACGCCAGCCGACCTCGCCGGTTCCGAGCACCGAGTTGAACCACAACGTCATCGGGTCCGCGACGCCGTCCTCGATTTGCCGCACGCCGAGTTTGATGTCGGCGGGTTTGCGTGGCGCGGCGCAGAAAAAATATTCGTCGAACGGATACGCCGGATCGCGCCGCGAGAGCCAGACGGAATGCCAGTGTTCGGAAGTGGCATGGGCATCCTGCCCGTGTGTTTGGGCGGATTGCGTGGCATGGGCATCCTGCCCATGTGGTTCGCCGGTTTTTTCAGACACGGGCAGGATGTCCGTGTCACTGCCCACGCCGGCCCGCCGCGCGAGCTGGTCAAAAAGCTCCCCGTGCCCCGGCGCGGCGTCGGACCTGGCGGCGAGGATTTGCCAGCGCACGCGCTCAAGCCAGCTGTTCGGCGCGAGTTTCAGCTCCGGCTCCTCCTCGTCGAAAAGCGCGGCGGTGAAAACCACCGCCTCACTCGTGTCGCGCGCCAGCGCGGCGTAGCTGCGTTTTTCCAAAAACGCGCGGTCGTCCGCCGTGAACAAGTCGATGCCGCCGTGGCCGGCGCGGTTGAGTTCCGCGCGCGTTTCGTCGGGCAGCCAGCCGCTCGCCTCCTGGCGTTCGGGCCAGACGCCCGCGTTGGCCTCGGCAAAAATCAGATGCGACCACAGGCCGCCCTCGGCGCGGCGGCGCGTGGTGAGGGTGACGCGGGCGAAACAGCCGCGCCCCGGCGTTTCCGCCGCCGGGGCTTGCGCGGGCAAAAACGATTCGAGCAGCGCAAAAACAACCGGCGCCGGAAGCGCGCGCGTTTCCTTTTCCGCAAAATCACGCAGGGCGTCGCGTCCGGGAATTCCGCCGAGATTGAAGCGTTCGCACGCCGCCGAAAAACGGGCGAGCGCATCGGCGGGCGCAAGTTGTTCCGGCCAGACAAAGGCGTTGTCCCTGCCGAGCAGTTTGCCGATGCACACCGAGGCGACGTCGGCCCACTCGGCGCGGTGCTCCGCGCCATCGGCGAGCGATTGCGCGCAGCGCGCGAGCGAGTGCGTCTGGTGTTTGTCGAAGAGGCGTTCGCACACGTCGCGCGCGGTTGAGAGCGGTTGTCCGCCGGTCTCACCCATCGCTTGCAGGAGCGGCCACAGGGCGAGGACGTCCTCGAGCCGGCAGCCGTTTTTATAAAAGGCGAGCAACGCGCGCTGCGCCTGGATTTCCACCGGCGGCGGCGCGGCGGTTTCAAGCTGGTCGGCAAACGGGATGCCGCGTTTTTCGAGAAGTTCCGCGAGGCGCAAATGCGCGGCGTCGCTCGCCGGAAAAATCACGCCGATGTTTTCCGCGCCCCGCGAGAGCAGCGCGGCGATTTTGTCCGCGGTGAATTCCATCTCGTCGGCGCGCGTGGCTCCGACGATCACGGACGTCTGCTCTTCGAGCGCGTGCGCGGCGCCGGCCCCGATGCCGTCGGTCGACGCCCATATCTCGGCGACGTTTTCGCACGAGCGCGGTGTTGCGGGTTCGTCGAGCGGGACGGCGTTTGCGCCGAGGGTGGTTTCCCAGAGTTCGATCCAGGATTCGTCGAGCGCCTTGCGTCCGCGAAACTCCGGCTCGGGCAGCGTCACCGTCGCGTTGTCAAAGCAGCGGGCAAACGCGGCGACATTGAAAAACTCGCCGCGCTGTTCGGCGCTGAAACCGTGGATGAGCAGGCGGCCCGGAATGTGCGCGGCGGGGGCGCCGCTTCGCACGAAGGTTTCGGTCTGGCGCGGCGCAAAATCGCGGCCCAGGTTTTCCACCCACGCGGTCAGCTCGGCAAAGACAGTTTGCAACGCCGGCTCGGGAAAATCCTTCGCGGAGAAACCGCCTTTGAGCAGATCGTCGAAATCGCCGAGCGCGCGTTCGCAATCGCTCTGGAGACTTTTGAGCAGGCCCCATTTGTTTTTTTGTTTTTCGTCCGCCGGGTCGAGCGGGGCCAGGTGGCGTCCGACGATTTCGCGCAGCCCGAACAAAAGAAATTCGCGTCCGAGCGCAGGCTGGAATTTTCCCGGCTCCATGTGCGACATCCAGCGCGAGCGGGCGAGTCCGGGCGTGAGGAGTTCGGCGCCGAGGAGCGGAATGTTTGCGATGAGGCAGCGTTGCTTGAACGCGTGCGCCTGCCCGCGCGTCGGCACGACGATGTAGCTGCGCCCAAGCCCGCGCGCGCCGCCGTCCGGACGGAGCCAGGGCGCCACGACATCGCGCCACGCGGTGCGCATGTGACGATAGAGGTGTATGACGGCGGGCATGGGGAAAACGAAGAGTGAAGGGCCGGGGTGGTCAATGCCGCAAAAGGACGCGTGCGGGGAATGCGTGCGAGGCGCGAGGAACGTGCGCAAAAGAACGCGGACAAAGGAACGCGTCATTCCCGCGCACAAAAAAGCCCCGGAGCTTTTCGGCGTCCGGGGCTTTGTATTTCAAATTTGGATACGTTTCGTTGCGTTGTGCGTTGTGTGCGTCGTGCGTTGAGTTACTTCACGAGCACGACGATTTCGGCGCGACGGTCCTTGGCCATGACGTCATTGGAGCCGCGTTCCGTGGCTTCCGTGGAGCCTTTCGAGCGCACGTCGATTTTCTTGGGATCGATGCCGATGCTCACGGCGTATTTCTTGGCGGAGTTCGCACGGCGGTCGCCAAGGGCCATGTTGTATTCGGCGGTGCCGCGCCAGTCGCAATGGCCTTCAAACAGGATGCGGTATTGCGGGTTCTTCGCGAGATAGTCCTTGATCGCCTGGAATTTCGCGCGCTCTTTCTGTTCAATCGCCGAACGGTCGAAGCCGAAGTAGATGGGCTGGAGATCGGGGACGTTGCGGAGTTCATTGCCGACGAGGTTGCCAGCGGGCCGGTCCTCAAGAACGAGGGGTGGGGGAGTCGTTCTTGTATCGGTAGTGATGACATCATAAGGCCGAACATTGTTGATATCGATCGGCGTTGTTTCAGGTTGATATCCATCACCCGGATTGATCATCGTCAGATCAGGCGTTGGACGCGAAGGTTTCTTGACACAGCCAGTGGCAAACAGGAGCAGGGCGCCTGCGACAGCGATGATGAGTTTTTTGCTAAAGATATTCATGGTTGGTTGAGAAAAATGGTGTGTGTGAATAATGCTTATCGTGTAATGCGTTTGTCTCGGCAAGTAATTTATCCTCGTTTTATCCTCGTTTTTCCAATTCACGTGTTCCTCACGTATTCAGGCGAAACACGCCTTGTGCTTTTTGGCAATGGCGCGTTGCGGCCCGCCTCGCCGGACGCGCTGCCCTTCGCGCCTGGTGGAGCGCGCATGGTATGTTCGGGATGCCAGATAAATAACATTGCCCGGCAAACCGCGCGCACATGAAGTTTCGCGCATGGCAATCTTCGGATCACTCAAAACTGTCCGCGCCCAGACCACGGGCCGCAATGCTTCCTACAAAGCCGCGTTCGACTACATAGCCGGATGCTTCGAGCCTGGCGCCGCCGCGCACACACTCGTCAACAGCCTCGCCGTCGGTGGCAACGAACGCGTCGGGCTTGGCGGCGGCGCCTTCGCGCTCGCCCAAGTTTACATGAGCAAGGCCCCGCGCGAGAGCGGCTTTTTCGAATCGCACCTCGCCTACGTCGACGTGCAGGCGATCATCTCCGGCGAGGAATTTATCGAGGTCACCGACGTTGCCACGCTCAAGGTGAAAGAAAACCGCACCCCCGCGAATGACGTGATCATTTACGAAATGTACAATGAAGCCACGCCCCTGCGCATGCGCGCCGGCGATGTCGCCATCCTCGATCCGGCCGACGCCCACATGCCTTGCATCGCGATAAAGGACTCCGCGCTCATCCGCAAAATCGTGGTCAAGATCCCCGTCGCCTGAACAGGCGGCGCAACGTGGCGCGGGCTGCCGGCTGCCAGGCCCGCCCCGCTTCGCAATGAACTACCGCCACCACTACCACGCGGGTAATTTTGCCGACGTCATGAAACATGCCGCGCTCGTGCAACTCGTGCGCGGCATGCAGCGAAAAGACAAAGGCTTCCTCTATCTCGACACACACGCCGGCCGCGGCTTCTACGACCTCGCCGCCTCCTCCCGGGGTGACACCCTTCAGCGCAAACCCGAACACCCCGACGGCATCGGACGCCTTGTCGCCCAGCCCGTTTTATCCGGGCAAACCACGCTCACGCCGGCATCGACCGCGCGCCCGCCTAGCGCGCCGCCTCCGCCGCTCGCGACGCGGCCGCCTTTCGCGTCGCCTCCACTGCTCGCTTCGCCTTCGCCTTTCGCGCTGTGCCTGCCGCTCGCGTCGCGTCCGCCGTTCACGACGCCTTCGCCTCTCGCGTCGCGTCCACTGCTCGCGCCGCCCTCGCCGCTCGACGATTACCTCGGCATCGTCCGCGCCTTCGACCGCCGCAACGGCAACCCTGCTTCCTCCGCCTCCGCCCTTCGCTATTATCCTGGTTCCCCCTGGCTCGTCCGCGCTCTCATGCGTTCGCAGGATCGCATGACCCTTTGCGAAAAACACCCCGGCGAATATCTCGCCCTCCACGGCGAATTTTTAAAGGAGCCGCGCGTCTCCACCCACGAACTCGACGGATACACGGCGATCCGCGCCATGCTCCCTCCGCCCGAAAAACGCGCGCTCATCCTCATCGACCCATCCTACGAAGCGCAGGACGAATACGAAAAAATCGCCCAAGCCATCCGCGAAGCCCTCCGCCGCATGCCCGCCGCGACCATCGCCGTCTGGTATCCGTTGACGGAACGCGCCCGCGCCGACGCCTTTCTTGACCGGCTCGCCATGCTAAACCCGCCCCCGACCTTCGCCGCCGAACTCACCATTGCCAGCGCATCCTCCCCGTCCGCACCCAAAATGCGCGGCTGTGGCATGGCCGTCGTCAACCCGCCCTGGCAAATCGACCAAACCCTGCGCCCGCTGCTTGACACGCTTGCGTCACGCCTCGCCCAAGTCCCCGGCGGCACGGCAACGCTCGACTGGATCGTGCGCGAATGACCGCCGTGAAGCGCAACCGTAACCGCAACCGTAATCGTAGAGGCGACCGTAATCGTAGAGACGACCGTAGTCGTAGCGACAACCGCAACCGTAGCGCAGGCTGCCAAGCCTGCTGGCGAGGCAAAGCCTAGCCCTCGCCCGGTTCGAAAACGAAAAAAACGAACACCCGGCAGCATATGACAAGTAAAGCAGATGGTGCGGTCGAGTAGAATCTGTCCCTATTTCTATTTGACTTATTTGACTGATTCACGCGTGCGCGGCCTGACACAAGGCCAAGTCTTATAAAATCCGCTAGTTGCTTAATTTCAGTTACTAACTGATGTTACATGTTACATGGCGTGCATGTAACCCGTAGGGCCTGACCTTGTGTCAGGCCGCGAATTACCAATGTGGCCTTCTTCGCGAGCACGGCCTGAGACAAGGTCAGGCCCTACGAAAACTGCCGACCGCGTAACATTAGTTACTAATTGATGTTACGCGACTGGCAGGATTCTGGCAGGGCGGTACCGCCGGGGCAAGCCGGAGGCTTGCCAGAACTTAGCCGGTGGTTGCGCGAGGTTTGGCGAGCGCCACCACCGGATATTGGTTTGTGGGAAAACAGCATCCCGGAGGGATGCCAGAGGCGCGTAACACGTATGTGTTTCTGGCATCCCTCCGGGATGCTGTGCTTTTTATGTTGGGTTCCGGTGGTGTCGGTCGCGTTGCGACGTTGTGGCCATGCCCGCCCGCCAAAGCGGGCGCCCGGTCATGGCC
>JAISGL010000060.1 GCA_031263125.1 Opitutaceae bacterium
ACGCAGCCCGTAGGGCCTGACCTTGTGTCAGGCCGCGAATTACCAATGTGGCCTCCTTCGCGAGCACGGCCTGACACAAGGTCAGGCCCTACGAAAACTGCCGACCGCGTAACATCAGTTATTATTGGATTTCCCAAGGCAGGCGACGTTGTCGCCAGCCTTGGGCTACAATGGGCAACGGCTTCGCCGTAGCTACTTTTCGCAATTACACCCCCCCATCAGAACGAATTGAACCGTGTGTACAGTGTTTCACAGGCAAGATGTCCGTGCTGCGCAATCTTTCACGGGCAAGATGTTCGCGCTGCGCAATCTTTCGCGGGCAGGATGACCGTGCTACTTCGCGGCGGTGCTCATGGTTCGAAATTGTGCCATGCGGCTGCTTTTAATGGCGGATTTGGCACCCAGTCGAAACGCGGTGGTGTCTTTTCGTATTGGTTGTAAATCGGGACGCCGGGTTCGATGTCCAGTTCGGGATATGCGCGCGCGGGGCGGCACGTCAGGGGACGCGGTTTGTAATTCGGGTTCGCTGTCCATTCGAGCGCGCCGGATGCCGTCAGCAGCGGGAAATGCGCCAGGCCGCCGTGCGCGCGCACGCCGTTATATGCAAAACCATATGCGCGGTCACACCACGCGCCGAATACCAGCGGTTGCGCCGGGTCGGCGCTGATGGTGGCGTGCGCCCAGCCTGGCGGCACCACCACGATTTCGCCCGGTTCCGCCGTGATGGCGTAGCAGCGGCCTGGGTCATCGGTGTCGCTTTCCTGCATGAGGATGCACGCGCGGCCACGCCAGATTTCATAAAGCTCGGGCGTGCTCCAGCCGTTGCGCGGGCTTTTGCAATGCACGTGCCCTTGCGAGCGCACCGGCTCGCCGCCCAGCCGGCCCGCGGCGTAGGCCACGGCGCCAAAGAGCAGGTGACGTTTCAGCAGGTCTTCGCGGTGCGCTTCGCGGCCCACGTCCATCACGATGGCGTAAACCGGGTCGGGGCCGTCGCAGGTTGGGTCGCGCAGGCTTGGGCGGATGGCGTCCAGACGGCGCAATTCAGGCGTTGGGCCGAATACGCCTGCGCCGTAGCGCCAGCCGAGCGGGTCGGTCGTGGCGGTGATGGGGAAGCCGGGGGCGGTGGGCGTGGGTGAGGTGGAGGCGGTGGGCGTGAGGGAGCCGGAGGCGGTGAGCGTGGGTGTGGCGGGGGCGGTGGGCATGCGGGAAGCAGGATCGGTGGGCATGAGGGAGGCGGCGTCGGTGGACATGGGGGAGCCGGGGGCGGTGGGCGTGGGGGCGGTGGGATCGGTGGGCATGAGGGAGGCGGAGTTTCTGCGAGTTGTTGTGGGTTGTTGCTGGTCGATTTAAGTCGATTCAAATCGATTTAAGTCGATTTAAGTCGAGGACGGCGAGCAGACAGCGGGTGAGTGGTGAGCGGCGGCGGGCGGCGATTGGGCGGCGGACAGCGGGCGGGCGGCGGCGGGCGGCGATTGGACGGCGGGCGGGCGGCGGCAGGCGGCGATTGGATGGCGGGCGGGCAGCGGGCGGGCGGATGAGTGGGTGGGCGGCGGGTGGCGGGTAGGTGAGCAGGTGCGGGCAGAGCGTGCGCTCAGGCGCGGGTGCGGACAAAGGCTTTTATGGTCGCGCAGCGCGCTCCGGGTGTCGCGGGGCGGATGGTGTAATCGCCGACCGCCGCGGGCACGATGAATGTCTCCGCATAATGCACCGCGAATGGCTCGAACGCGCGCGCCGGGCTTTCCACGATGGCTTCCGCGCCTTCCACGAGGTTGAGCACGTTTACGCCGCCGCCGGTGTGGTGCGGCACCGGCGCGGTGAACCAGTGGCGGCGCGTTTCGATGAACTCCGCCTCGTGCAAGCCCGTGCGCTCCTCCACCCAGCCTTTGCCGCGCGCGACTTCGCGCACTTGGTTGACAAGGTGCGTCCGCGCATAGGTCTCGTCGCGGTGCCATTGGATGACGCGTTTGCCGCGCTCCACGTTGACCGGCCTCGGCAGGCCGTCCAGCCCGAGCCGCGCCCAGTCCCAGAGCTTGAAGGTGAAAATATACGGCGTGGCGCTGATTTCGAGCACCATGGAGCCGGCGCCGGAACAATGCAGCGTGCCCGCCGGAATCAGGAAGTGGTCGTGCTTTTTCGCCGGGAAACGCGCCGCGAATCGCGCGTCGTCAAAGGGCGCGCCGCCTGTCTGCGCGGCTTCCAGCGCGGCGACCAGCGCCGCCGGTTCCGCGTTGTCCCGGTGTCCGAGATAGACGACCGCGTCCGGTTCCGCGTCGAGGATGTAGTAGCTTTCGTCCTGCGTGTAGGGGATGCCGAATTGCTCGCGCGCGTATTCGGAGAGCGGATGCACCTGGAAGCTCAGGTTGCCGCCGCGCATGGTGTCGAGAAAATCGAAGCGGATGGGGAACTCCCGTCCGAAGCGTCCGTAAACCGCCTCGCCGAGCAGCGGGCGCGGTTGCGAGAGCACGAGGTTCATCGCGGGGATTTCCACGCGCGCGGCGGCGGTGGCGGCGGTGCCGCCGCCGGCAAATTCGAGCAGCAGGGAGTTTTCCTCCGGCACGCAGTCGAAGCACCAGGCGTAGTTTTTCGGGCCGTCCGGCAGGGCGCACACTTCGCGCATCCACTGGCCGCCCCAGGGGCCGGGGTCGAAGAAGGGCGCCACGCGGAACGGGCGCGTCACCGCGTGGCGGAGCGCGGCGAGGTGCGCGGCGCCGCTGATGAGTTTCGGCGTGGCGGGGGCGGTGGTGTCGAGCAGGAAATCCCAGGCGTCCATCGTGTCGCGTTTCAGGCGGTCGGCCACGCGCCAGTCGAGGAAGAGGGAGCGTTTGTATTGGAGCGAGGGTTTTATCAGGCCGCGGTTGCGCGCGCCGAGGTTGTCCACTTCGCCGCGTCGCTGGCGGAGCTGGCCTTCCCAGCGCGGCATGTCGGCGTAAACGAGCACGCGCCGCGGCGGAGCGAGGAGCGTCGCGGCGGGGCCGATGACGAGGATGAGGGCGGGGGCGGCGGCACCGGTAGCGGCGATGGTGGTGGCGGCGGTGCTGGTAGCTGCGGTGCTGGCAGCGGCGGTGCCGGTGGCGGCGGTAATGGCGGCGGCAGAGGCGGCGGCGATGCGGGCGCGCAAGGCGTCTGCTTTTTTGCGGTCAAGGAAATCGGCCATTTCAAGCGAGGTGCAGAGGCGGCCGAACACGGGGTCGTCGCCGCCAAGAAACGGCGCCGCCATCGCGTCGATTTCGGCGGGGGATTTCATCGCGTCGGCGGTGTTGATAACGAGCGCGAGGGACAGGCATGCGACCAGCGCGTCGCGCACGGCGTCGGCATGCACGCCGGGGTAACACTCCACCGCCACCACAGACGCGGCGGCGGCAGTGTAACCTATTGGGTTACATTTTTGCGAGGCGCTGGCGGCGGTGGGTGCGGTGACGGTGATGCCGGCGGTGGTGGTAGTGTCGGCGGCAGCGGACGCACCGGCGGCAGCAGCGGCGATGCGGGCGGCGATGGCGTCCCAGCCGGACCAGCATTCGCCGGCGTGCGTCGCGGGGACGGCGACCGCCGGGGTCTTGTCGTAATTCGAGGTGCGCAGGCCGAGTCTGGCGAGATAGGAATGTGTGGTCATGGGTGTGGTCATGAGTGCAGTGATGAATGGATTTTCTGTGATGAAGAGATTTTCGGATTTATATAACTGATGTTACGCGGTAGCGTCTAAGGGTGCCCCTGGGAGCGCGGGCATCTTTGCCCGCGATGAATTTTCGAGATACACCAAGCGGGCGCATGGCGTTTCGCGGGCAGAGAGGCCCGCGCTCCCAGGAACAGACTTCGCGTTGCCCTCGCCAATCGCGAGGTTCGGGTTTGGTTGATGGCGGAAGAGTACAGCGGCGACTTTTGAATCTCTTTGGCTGCGTAACATCAGTTAATAACTGATATTACGCATTACGCAGCGCGGCTCCGCCGCAACCGAACCGAAGTGGAAGGACGCCAGACATTCTCCAATTTCACTTTTTCCGCTTTTCGCATCCTTCGTGCCTTCGTGATTAATTTTTTGGCCTACAGCGCGCCAATGGGCGAATCAAGGCTCTCATTTGCCGGACGGAATGCAGGGATGTTGCTTGCGACGCTCCCCCTCGCCGGGCAACACTTCGCTTCGAAAGCGTCGCAGGCGACACCCACTGCTGCAAAGCCCTCTTACAAAAACGGGCTGCAAAGACGAACTTCAAAAACAGACGGTCATCCAAATAAAACTTTCCAACCTGCATGACATCTGTTTTAAGGGTTGTCAAAAACAAGTATAGTGTTTTGCTTTTTAATGATTACTGGATGCCTTCCGCATTTCCCTTCCGCTTTTCCTCCACATTTCCCTTCCGCTTTTTTCCCATGAAATATTACTACACGAACAAAAACAACGAAGCCGCCGGCCCCGCAACGATAGATGATATCCGCGCTCTTGCCGCGGCCGGTGAAATCGCCGCCGATCCCATGGTTGCGCCTGAAGGCGGCAACACATGGCGCGCGCTGTCCTCAATCGACACCACTCCGAACGCCACCGCCACTCCGAACGCCACTGCCACTCCGAACGCCACCGCCACTCCGGACGCCACTGCCGTCACTGCCACCGCCGCCACCACCATCGAAACCGCAGGGGTTGCCACAATCATGAGCGATGCCGTCGAGAAAATCGTCTCCCTCGTGGCCGCGTTGCTCAGTCCGGCGCGCATCGGCTGCGTGATGCGCTGCTCGCGTCTTTACGGGCACTACGCGCTGCTTGCCGGCACGGTTCTCACGCTGCTTTATTCGATTTTTATCGCGATCCGACATGGTTCCATCGCGCCCTTTTTATCCGGCATTGGCTGTGTAATCGCGCTCATTGTCGGACAATTTGTAGCAGTGCAATTTCTCGCCGCATCCGACAAACTCGTCGCCGCCACGCCCAGCCGGCTGTCATCAAACGCGGTCATGAAGTGCGTCGGCCTGATTTCACTCGTATTCGCCGTATGCACGTTTATCGGAGGCACCGTCACAATGGTCGGAAGCGGCTCTGTGTGGCCGTTGCTGTTTGCGATCGCGGGCGCCGTGGTCGCGGCGTTGTTTGGCGGCGTCGCGCTCCATCCGCCCGTCGCCAATGTCGGGATCGGCCAGGGCAGCGCGGGCGAGGAGGCGGTCGGGATCATCATGTTTTTCCTGAAAATCCATCTTAAAATACTCCCGCTTATCTTTGCGCTTTTCGCAATCTTCGGCTGCCTCGTCACGCTGGTTTCGTTTTTCACGCGCGGCAACATCGTGGGCGGGATGCGCTATCTGCTTCCCGACGCGATGCTCTATCTGTTCTCCGACGAGATACTGGCGCTCTCCGGCATGGGAGGCGCGCCGCTGTTGCTCTGGGCATGTCTCGTCCCGCTTGTGATGTATCTCGTGTTTCTCCTGGCCACGCTCATGCTCGACGTGCTCCGCGCCATCCTCGTGCTCCCCTCCAAAATCGACCAGTGTCGCCGCTGACAACTGTCCATGCCACCAACGGCAAGACGCCGGTGACGCGCCTTGTTTTTCGCCACACTTTTTCCTGCCTCCGCCGCATTCCATTCTTCCTGAGCGTTCCGTTTTTTCTGCGCATTCCGTTCTTTCCCTTTGTCAACAAATCCAATCCGCATGATCCCGGGCAATCCTCCTCCTTCGCCACCTTCGCAGCTTCCACCGCCTCCATCGCCTCCGCCTCCACCGCCGCCTCCGCCACCACGCAAACCCTTTTCGCGCGGTGCGCGCATCGGCATCATCACGGGCTGCGTCATCGCGCTGCTCGCGGTTGTCGTCGTCGCGCTCCTGCAAAACGCCGGACGCACCCCGCCCTCGAAACTCGTGCATGAGCAGGTCGCCCTAAAACTCAGCCGCATCGCGCCTGGCCTCGAACTCACCAATGTCGTCACCACCGCCACGCGCGACATTGACGATCCACGGCAAAAACAGCCGCTCGTGCTCCTCGAAAGCCATGTCACCGCGCGCTTCGCCGAAACACTCTACGAACGCCTCGACACCAACGCCTACCTGGGCAATGTCCTCAAAGCCGACACCTCCATGTCGCAAAAAATCACGCGATTGCTCTCCGCGCCTGATTCCACGCGTATTCTTGAAATTGCCGCGCTCGACCAGGAAGCCATCCCCTCCCTCGGCGGAATCATCCTCGTGCGTGAAACGGCCAAAGCCGGCATGACCTGCGAATTCACCACGGAAATCATCGCCGGACGCACCGGGGACGCATGGGAAGTCGCCGTCGGCGCGCTCCATCCCCAAAACGACATCCCCGGTGGCAAAAGCATCGCCGCCGTCGCTCCCGGCGTGAAAGCCTCCCGCATCCTGAACATCGACAATCCCGCCGAAGTGGACCAACTCCGCGTCCTTGTTGCGCAAGCCGGCGCCGTGCTCGCCTCGCTTGAAAAAGCCCGCGACCAGCATCTCGCCGAACTCGCCGCCATTGCGAAAAAACGCCTCGATGACGCCTTCGCCCAACTCGCCCCCGGCTCCCTTTTCACCGGCAAGCTCGCCCCCGGCCCCGGCACGCCGCTCGACATCAGCATGCATGTCATCGCGCAAAATCCCGGTGACAAAACCGTGACCGTGCTCCTGCGCACCGCCAATTCATGGACCGATGCACGCACCGCGCAAGGCACCCTCGCCGGCAACATCACAACCGGCCTGCCCACGCTCACCCTTGTCTCCGAAGCCGCCTCCGCGCTCGGCAACACCGGCCCTCTCACCGGAGACCCCGGCACGCTCCGCATCACCCTCGCCTTTGAAAACGCCTCCACCCTCTCCGGAAAATATAACCAGATTTACAACACCACGCTCACGCTCGCCCGTGTGCCAGACACCGGACGCGACGCCGCTCTCGCCGCTCTCAAAGCCGCCGAGGAATCACTCCTCAAAAGCATCGCCGAGGGCGCCATCCATGCCCTTGTCGTGGCCGGAACCGAAAACCGGGCCGCCGAGGAATACCTGCTTCGCGTCATCAAGACCGCTCCCGACGGCGCCTTCGAAGCCGTGCTCGAAAGTGTGTCCAATTCATGGACGCGCAAGTTCAGCGGACGCCTCGACACCAATGCGCATCGCTCGGACGGTCTCCCGCTGCGCCTGCGCTCCGGGGCTGGCGCCCGCGTTGAAAAAGCTCCCGCCGGCACCCTCCTGCACGATTACGCCGTCGGCATCGCCCTCCGCCATGATGGTGGGAACTTCGCCGGCCAGACCGACAACCGTCGCGCCGTCACGCTCGCCCCCGCATCGCCCGACTATGTCGCCGCCGCCGGGAGAAACCGCCAGGCCGCGCGCGACCTCATCCTCGGCATCATCAAGGAAAACACCGCTTACGACGGCATGGCCTCGATCCGTGGAAACGACCTGGCCCCCGAGCGCATTCGCATCCGTTTCACCAAGGTCGCGCCTTCCACCGGCAACGTTGAAGCCGTGATCGATTCGCTCGATTTTCCCGGCATACGATGCCAGGCCAGCGGCGTCATTGATTTCGACTCCGGCATGGTGCCGCTCAAGACGGTCTCCGACGACCATGTCACCAAAGCCTCTTTCGCCCGCAGCCCCCAGGCTCCCATTCTGCGACGCCACGGATCATCCGCATTCGATCTCGCCTGCGCGAAACAGGTGCTGGGCGGCAAAGACACGTACAGCCCCGGATGGACCTACACGTTTCCCGTTGAAAACGCCCGTGCCACCCCTGTGCCCTTCGACGCGATTCCCGAAGCTGACGGTGTGTATGCCTGGGCCGGCGAACGCTGGCTTGCGCTCACCGGCGACGGCATCGAACTCTCGCGTGGCGCCAAGGCCATGCTCAAAGTCGGCTCCGTGCTTGGCTCGATCGGCTCCGTGTTCGATGCCAAAAGCACATCCGCAAACGAAACCAATCTCGAAGGCAACATTACCATCGAAAGCAACGACATCCCGCCCGCGCTCGATGGCGCGGCTCCGCTGCTTCTCGTGCGAGGCCCGGTGGATGATTCCAAAGATGCGGATGCCGGTCCTGCAACATGTGAAATCGGCGCGTTGACGACCGGAAAAAATGGCGCCCGCTCCGCCCGCGTCGTTCTTGTGACAAAGACGCGCGTGACCTTCGGGCAGAATGGCGTGCCGGCAAAGCTCGAAATTTTCGGCGGGGACAAAACCGCAAGGCAGGTGATTCCGGGCCGCACACTGTCCGCCGGCCGCCATCTGCTTCTCGTCTCTGGACGCATGTATGAGTTTGCGGTGAAATAGCCAGATCCATCCAAATGCCGGGATGGGCGCTACAGCCAGCACGTATGCATGCCACGTCCTGTGCTTGCGCACAGCTCGCACCAGGTACACGTGTGGCCTGTCTTTAAGGGCGCATCTCAAAAACTGGACAAGCAAGACGCTGTGGCACGGGCGTCTCGCGCGTGTTCCGGGAGTAGCGCGGGCATCTTGCCCGCGTTCCGGGAGTAGCGTGGGCGTCTCGCCCGCGTTCCGGGAGTAGCGTGGGCGTCTCGCCCGCGTCGGGGCTGGCATGGGGGGACGGCGGCGCTTCGCGCCGTCCACGGGCAAGATGCCCGTGCTACTCGATCCGGCGGCTTCGCCGTCAGCGGTCGGGACGCCCGCTCTACTCCAGAATTGGCGGCATGCCCTGTCCCGTTTTTGAGATGCGCCTGACCTTGTGTCAGGCCGCGAATTACCAATGTGCCCTCCCGCGCGGGCGCGGCCTGGCACAAGGTCAGGCCCTGCGTGCCGCATAACATCAGTTTGGCCTTTGGAGTTTTTCATCCTTGGCCTTTGGACTTTTTTTTGGCGTTTGGCCTTTTGGCGTTTGAGATTTGCCGCGCGCCAGCGCGGCCCTCGCGGCCTTTCCAGCTCCACATCAGCGCCGCGCCCATCATCACCAGCCACACATTCGCCAGCGGGTCGCCGCGCGAATTGCGGATCAACATCTCGCGCTCCGCCCCGGCGTCCGGCGCGCCCGACACAAAACGCGCGCATTCCCGGAAATCCCCCTGACGCGCGTCGGCAAACTGCGCCGCGCCCCGCACCAAAACCCGCCCGCCCCGCCGCACCGTGAAAAACCCGGCATCCCCTGGCGCGCGCAACACCGCCGCCTCCGCGCCCGACAGCTCCCGCGCCCCGTCCGCCGACTCCAGCACCAGCGCCCCCGTGACGCTTCCGCCCGCGACGCTCCCGCCCCCGCCCGCGCGCACCGGCGCGCCCGCGTCGAAATTCGCCGAGTACGCGCTGTCCTGCCACGCCTGCGTCTCCTCGATGAAACGCCTGATCAAAAGCACCATCGACGGCAGCCGCGCCGCATTGCCCGCCTCCCAGTCGAAATTGAGAAACAGCCGCCGGTTCGACACCCACGCCAGCGCCTCCCCGCCCTGCCACAGCAGCACCTCCGCGCCCTCCGCGCGCCGCAGCCCCGCCGCGCCCGTCCCCACGAGACCCTGCCAGTTCAAACCGTCCGTCAGCGCGTGCCGCTCCGCCACCACGGGCGCGGTCTGCACGCCCCGCGCCGCGCCGCCACCGCCGCCGCCACCGCTCGCGCGCGCCACAAAAATCGCCGCACCCGCCGGTGCGATGCTCCCGTCCTGCAAATCCGCCAGACGCAGCGCGCCCGAGTCACGCGGCGCGAACTCCACGCCCGGCACGCTCTCCGCCAGCTTTCGGAAAAACGCGCGCGCCCCCTCGCCGTTCATTTCCATGCCCACCGAAAGCCGCTTCGGCACGGGCCGCACCATCGGCAGACGGTCGTCCGACGCGAACGCGTCGCCCGCCAGCACGAGCACGCACGAGTCGGCGCCCTCCGGAAACGTTGCCGACAACTCCACCAGGCCGCCCGGCCCGATTTCGATGCGCCGCGCCGCGCTCCTCTGCCCGCCGCTCTCCAGCCACCACTCGCGTGAAAGCGGCGCGTCCGAATAATTGCGCACCAGCGCGCGCCACCCGTTTCTGTCGCAACGCGCACCGGCGAAACCGGCGTTTGGCGCCGGACGCCCCACGCCCACGGTTGGCTGGTCCGCCGGGGCGCGCCCCCGCCTGTCCGTGAAAAACCACGTCGCGCCGGACGCGCCCGACAGCGTCCGCCCGAGCCGCAGCGCCGTCTCGCACTCATGCGTGCCGCTCGACGGCTCCCAAGCCTCCACGGCGGACAGCGCCGCGCGCCGGTCGCCGCCGCGGTACAGCACGGGCTGCCGCGCGTTGCTGGTCATGACGACCCACTCCGTGTGCGCCGCGCGCCCCCTGCTTCTTGAAAACAGCTTATCGACCTCGCGCACCGCCTCGTCGTGAAACACGCGCATCGACATCGAGTCGTCGAGCACGGCCACGACGACCTGCGCCGATTCGTTGCGCACCCAGCGCGGCTGCGCGAGCGACCACGTGGCGAGCAGCACCGCCGCGATTTGCAGCCAGAACGCCCGCGACAGCCGCAACCGGTCGAACCGCCGCCCGCCCCGGCTCTCGGGCGCGAGCGCCTCCAGCAAAAACAGCGTGCTCGTGCGCACCGTGCGCGACCGCTGCTGCAAAAAGTGGATCGCCACCACCGCCGGTATCCCCAGCAGCGCCCAAAACCCGGCAAAATTTGTGAAAGTGGGTATCATGTCCTGGCGCTCCGTCCGCTCTGGTTGCTCTGGCTGCTCTGGCTGATCTGTCCGATCGGCCCGATCTGTCCGCTCAGTCCGATCGGCCCGCTCCGTCCGGGCGCTCCGCTCAGCCCGCCTGCCCTGCTCTTGTGTGCCGTTGTTTTCATCTTGTCGCCACCTCCACCGCTCCTCGCAAAAGCGGTTCGCCGCCGAGCACGGCGGCCAGTGCGCCCTCGGCGGGGACGCGCACGAGCGTCACGCCGCAGCGCCTCGCGGCCTCGCCCCACAAATCGAAATGCCTCGCATACGCCGCCCGGTAACGGGACGCCAGCGCGTCGTCGATGCGCTGATGCCGCTTCGCGCCGGTCTCGCAATCGACCAGCTCCACGTTGCCGCGACCGGGAGGCTCCGTCTCGGACCTGGCCGCCGGCGCAAACACAACCGCCGCCCCGCCCCCGACCGTCATCGCCGACAGCAACGGCCCCGGATCACCGGGAAAAAGCAAATCGCTCAACAACACCTTCAACGCCCCCGCGCGCCACGGCAGGTACGCCGGTTTCTGATCCGCCCCCGCGCCCGCGTTCGCCTTCGCCCCCGCCCCCACACCCGCGCTCGCTCCCGCCCCCGCGCCCGCGGCGCCGCCGAAGACCACGCGCCCGCGCCAGTCTCCCGCGCGCACGCTCTCCGCCGGCACGGCGCGCA
Source organism: Opitutaceae bacterium (assembly GCA_031263125.1). GTDB lineage: Bacteria > Verrucomicrobiota > Verrucomicrobiia > Opitutales > Opitutaceae > Ereboglobus. The sequence goes on from JAISGL010000060.1 coordinate 11,271, forward strand.
CCTCGCGCCCGCGCGCCGCATGCACGCGCACCGGCGCCCCCGCCGCGTCCGCGCTGGCCACGCAAAACGCCAGCAACGCCTCCATGCGCGCCTCCTTCGCCGGCTCAAACGTCATCGACTCCGACACGTCCGCGACCACGTCCACCATCGGCGAAACCTCGGCGCGGTAGAGTTTCATCGTCAGCTGCCCCGTGCGCGCAAACGCCGCCCAGTGGATGTGGCGCGGATCGTCGCCCTGCGCGTAGGCGCGGTGATCCTGAAAATCAATCGAGCTGCCCGCGCCCGCGCCCTGCCACGCGCCTTGATAACCGCGCCAGCTCTGTTTCCCGAACGGCAGCCGGTAACGCCGCGCCGCCTCAAGCCCCTCGCGATTCGGCTCGCTCTTCGACTCGCGCTTCAGCTCGCGCCTCTGCTCGTGATTCGGCTCGCGCTTCAGTTCGCGATTCGGCTCGCGGGCCGGCGTCGTCATCGCGCGCGCGTCCGGGTCGCCGGCGTTGTTGTCCGGATTGTCTGGAGGCGCGTTTTTCATTCGGGCTTGATGCTTTTCACGCCGGCTTTGCAGGCGCGGAAAAACGGCCTGCTGCAAAAGGCGATGAACGCGATTGAGAACGCGCACACCACGACCTGCCCGAAAAGCACAGGCGCGCTCAGGTCCTGATAACTTTTGGTCGCGTTGTCGAATTCGTACCAGAAACCCGTCACCGGCAGCATGTGAAACACCGCCTCGACCGCATCGCGAAATCCCCGCGCCAGTTTCGACGAATCGGCGATGAACGCGCCGAACATGCAGAGCAGGCCGATGGTACACTGGATCAAACCGTAGACGATCAACGGCGAGGTTTTCCCGCGCTTCAGGAACAGCGACATCACCGCCGAGGGAAGCACGACCGCGATCCACGCCAGCCCGAGCACGCGCAAAAATTTCGGCTGGAATTCCGGCGAGGGAAACGCCCCGGCGAGCAACAGGACGGCAAACAGCGCCAGCCCCGCCAGCGTGAAAAACGCCGCGCCCGTCCATCCGGGCAAAAACAGCAGGCAAAGCGCCCGCCGCGCCCAACCGCCGCGCCCGCCGCGCCCGCGAATCCGCCGCACATGCACGGGCATCGGCAGCTCCACCGTCGCGAGTTCGAGCACGCACACCAGCATGAAGACGACCAGCCCCGCCACGGCCTGGATTTCCATCGCGACCTTCACGCCGCGGCTCGCGTTGTGGAAAAACATGAGAAACGGCGCCGGCAGAAACACCGCGAACGCGATCAGGCGCGTCGTCAGCGAGTGGTTTTCCGACGGCGGCGAAATCCGCCGCACCGCTTGCAGCAGGAAAAACACGAGCACGATTGCCATGTCGAAAAGCCAGGTCAGCTGCACCAGCGACGGTATGCCCACCCCGCTCCCGCCCCCCAAAAAAGCGCCGCCGAACGTGCTCGCAAAACCATGCCGCATCAGGCTGCGGAACAGCGAGCCGAGCAGCATGTTGAAAACCACCACCAGCGTGATCACCAGCACCACGCGCAGCAGGCGGGGCAGCCCCGACACCCAGAGCATCAGCGCCGTCGCCACCGCGCCGGTGACAAACAGCCACATGAACACCGCGAGGTCCTGCAACAAATCCACGCCGCCGAAAAAATAGCGCATCACGCCATACGGCAGCAGCGTGACGAGCAGCAGCGCCGACTGCGTGACGAGCGACGTCCACTTGCCCCACACGATGCGCCACGAGGTCAGTTGCGTGAGCATGAGCAGGTCGACGTTGCGCGTCTCGATTTCCGAGTTCAGCCCCGAGAGTCCGCGCAGCGGCATCACCAGAACGAGCATCGCAAACGTGAGCGCCCAGAAAAAGCCGTCCACCATGCCGATCCCCGCGCTCCCGTCGAGATACTGCAAAATCAGCGACCACCCGAACGCGATCACGAGCATCGCGTGCAGCCCGATCAGGCTGAACATGAACCCGCGCGCGCGCAGCCCCTGCCGCAGCTCCTTCACGAGCATCGGCGGGAGCCATGTTGGAAAATCAAATGCCGGCGGCTTTTCGTTCACTGGCGTTTCGTTTGCGTCCATTGGCGTTTCGTTTGCGGCGCCGTTCATGGCGTGTTCCTCCCGCTTGCATTTTCCCCGTTCGCGTTTCCGTTGCGCAACATCTCGACGAACGCCTCCTCCAGCCGGCGCTCCTGACGCCGGAATTCCACGATCGGCAAATCCGCCGACATGCGGCGCAATTCCGCCGACACCGCCTCGGGCGCGGCGTTCGCGAACCCGGCGCGCGCGCCGTCGCGCAACTGCTCCACGAGCTTCCACCCCGGACGCACCGCGAGCCATTCGAGCAGCGGCGGCACGGGGCCGTGTATCTCGATTTCAAACACGGCGCCCGCCGCCGCGTCGCGCCGTTGCAGGCTGTCGGTGTCGCCGTGGTGTACGAGCCGCCCCGCGTCCATGAAGATGAGCGTGTCGCACATCTCCCCAAGCTCCGACAGAATGTGCGAGCTGATGAGCAGCGTCTTGCCGCGCTCGCGCAGCACGCGCACGAGATTCTTGAACTCCAGGCGCGCCTTCGGATCGAGGCCCGCCGCCGGCTCGTCGAGGATGAGAAATTCGGGGTCGTTGAGCAGCGTGCGCGCGAGGCAAAGCCGCTGCGCCTGCCCTTTCGAAAGTCCGCGCAGCGGCCTCTCGTCCAGCGTGACGAGGTCGGTGAACTCGCGCACCTCGTCGACGCGGCGCGCCAGCTCCGCGCCCGCGAAACCGTGCGCCCGTCCGAAAAAATCCAGGTAGTCGCCCACGGTCGTGTCCGCGTACGGCGTGAAATGATCCGGCATCCATCCGATGCGGCGGCGCACGCGCGTCGGGTAATCCACGATGTCGGTCCCGCCGATGCAAACCGCGCCGGCGTCCGGCGTGTCGAGCGTCGCCATGATGCGCATCGCCGTGGTCTTGCCCGCGCCGTTCGCGCCGATCAACCCCGCGACCTGCCCGCGAATCAAATCAAACGAAATGCCGTCGACCGCGCGCACCGCGCCGAACGCCCGCTCAAGCCCGCGCACTTCGACAAGGGCGTCGCTCATGGTCCCGCCCCTCCCTCCGCGCGCCCCGTCACGAACACCTTGTCGTCTCTCCAGCGTATCGTGCCGAGCGTCGCTATCGGCGCGACATCCGCGCCGTCCATCACCGCGTAGAAACGCCCGGCCTCCTGCCAGCCAAACGTGTCCAGAATCGCCGGCTCCCTCCCGTCGTTAAGCGAAAGCGTCACGCGACGCCCCGGCGGCACTTCATCCGCCGTCCACAGGCGCTCGCCGGCGCCCACCAAAACGAAATCGCGCAGCACGCCCGCCATGCTCGATTGCACGACCGGCGCCGCGTCCTGCTCCCCGCCCGCGCCGCCCGCGAGCAGTTCCACGCGCCCGCGCGTCGGCGCCACCTGCAACAGCACGTGGCCTTCCATCGCGCGGCTCGTGAACCAGTCGCCCGACGCCGCGTCCGCCTGCCGCTCCGCCATTTTCCCGGGAATGTTGTTCGCGGAATCAGCCGGCGTCTTCGCCAGCACGGTGTCGCCGGCGATTGCGAAATTTTTCCCGAGCAACATGCCCGTGCGCGACACCTGCTGCTGCGCGACGACCGCCTTGTTTTCACCGGGCAGCAACATCACGAGCGCGCGCCGCGCCCCCTCGCCGCCGAAACCGTCGTGAAACACGATCACCAGCGCCAGCAGCGCCGACGCCCCGAGCGAAATCACCGGCACGGTGAAAAACAACCGGTGCCGTTTTCCGGCGGGCGCCCACAAAAACAGATTCACCGGCCCGATCACCACACCGAACGCCAGCAGGAAAAAAATCAGCCACCACGTGGCCTGCGAAAGCTGAAGCGCGTCCACCTCTTCGGGACCAAACAGCTTCACCAGCGGCTGCCACGGACGCGCGCGCAACGCCCGCACTTCGCGCGGATTCGCCGCCGGCGCCTCCTCCTCGCCCGCCGCCTTCACCGACGGGCTTGTCACCGTCATCGCGACCGCTCCGCCACCGCCGTAACCGCCCTCCGACGCCACATACAAACCCGGCGGCATGTCGTCCCTCGTTATCGTGCCCATGCCGTGGCGCTCCGGAGTCACCGTGACGTTTCGCAACGAAGGCGGACGCCTCCCGGCAAACGGTTTCAGATAAAGCCGCCCGCCAAGCGCGACCCAATCGCGCAGCGCGGCCTGCCGCGCCGTGTCGAGCGCGTCGAACTCGCCGGCGGTCATCACCGCAACCGCGAACGGCGACCACGCGCGCCAGTCCGCCGGCCACTCCTCCGGCCTCATGACGGACGTGTTCGGCGGGTTGCGCGCCTTGTCCATCCTCTCGCGGCGCGCGCGATACTCCGCCTCGAGCGCCGGCGAGACCGCGAAGCACAGTCCGTTTCCGCGCCAGCCGTTGAAAATCTGCGTGCTCCACGCGCTGCGCCCCTGCACGCCGGAGCCGCGCACGCTCATGGTGAGCGAGACGCGCCGCCAGCTCACCGGCGCGCCCTCGCCGGGCAGCCAGAGCGTCGTCGTGCGCGTCGCGCGCCCGGGCGCCGTCACGACAAAACCGGAGCGCAGCGCCAGTCCCGCGTCGCGACGGTTCCGCGATCCGTGCTCAAACGTGAACTGCCACTCGCACGCCTCCTCCGATTTGTTTTCGGCGCGCACCATCACGGGCAGAAACCCGAAGCCATCCCACTCGTTGACGGGAATGGTCACGGTGAGCGTCGCATCCACTGTCTCGTACAGCGGCACATTCTCGACCACCGGCTCGCCGCAAAGAAACAACCCGAAAAAGGAAAAACTCCAAACGCCAATGACCAGACTCCAAATGGGAAAATTCCAAATCCCAATGCCCAGACTCCAAATCCCAAAAGACTGGCGCGAAGCACCGCTGTTTTTTTGGAATTTGATCATTGGGACTGATGTTATGCAGCGCGTAGGGCCTGACCTTGTGTCAGGCCGCGAATTACCAGTATGGCTTCCCACGTATGCGCGGCCTGACACAAGGTCAGGCCCTGCGAAATCTGCCGGCTGCGTAACATCAGATTGGGATTTGGGATTTTTCTTTTGGCGTTTGGCCATTGGGATTTGGAATTTTTCCCCGGTCATTTGATTTTGGCCGCGGCGAGCGAAGTCGGGAGCGGTTTGGCCTGCGCGGGAATCTCCGCGAGCAATTTTTCAACGACGCCCGCCGGCGTCGCGCCATCGAGCCTCGCCGAGTGTTCCAGCAAAATGCGATGCACGAGCACCGGCCTCGCGACCGCCTGCACGTCCTCGAAACTCGCGTGTCCGCGCCCGTGCCGCAACCCGAGCGCCTTCGCCGACGCCGCCAGCGCGAGCGCCGCGCGCGGACTCGCGCCGTAACGCACGCCCGCCGACGCCGCCGATTCGCCCGGATGCGTCGCCGTCACCAGCCGCGCGATGTAGTTCGCAACCGCATCCGGCATGTGGACGCGGCGCGCAAGCCCGAGAAGCGCGGCAAACCCCTCTCGCGACAACGCCGGCTCCACGCGCGGCTCCACGCCGATCTCGCGATTGAGCACGATGCGCTCCAGCACCGCGGCGGAATTGCGGCGCACCTCGATTTTGAAAAGGAAACGGTCGAGCTGCGCCTCCGGCAGCGGATAAGTGCCCTCAAGCTCGATGGGGTTTTGCGTGGCGAGCACGAAAAACGGCTCGGGCAGCGCGTGCGTGTCGCCGCCCGCGCTCACGCGCCGCTCCTGCATCGCCTCGAGCAGCGCGGATTGCGTCTTCGGCGAGGCGCGGTTGATTTCGTCGGCGAGGAGGATGTTCGCAAAAATCGGGCCGCGCTGGAAAACGAACACGCGCTGGCCGTCCACCTCCTGCAAAATCGGGTTCCCCGTGATGTCGCCCGGAAGCAGGTCGGGTGTGAATTGCACGCGCCGCGCGTCCAGGCCGAGCGCGCGCGCAAGCCCCTTGACGAGTTCCGTCTTGCCGAGGCCGGGAAGACCTTCGAGCAGGATGTGCCCGCGCGCGAGCACGCCGGTGACGACCAGCCCGATGAGTTCGCGCTGTCCGAAGAGCACGTCGTCGAGCGCGGTAAGCAACCGCCCGATCGACGCCGATGCGGATGCCAGTTCGTTTTCGTCAAGCGGAGCGGGAGGTGGCGTGAGTGATGGCGTGAATGGTGGCGTGAGTGATGGAGTGTCGGATGTCATTTTGGCAAGTGTATGGATTTCCAATTATAACTGATGTTGCGCGGCGCGTACGTAGCGCAGGCTGCCACGCCTGCTGACGGGGCGAACCTCCGCCCGGTTCGAAAAAAAAACGACCACCCGGCGGCGTGCGGCAGGCAAAGCTGGCTTGGCAGCCTGCGCCACGTTTGGGCGAGGATAACGCGAAGGCCATTCCGTTCCTGGGAGCGCGGGCATCTCTGCCCGCGAAACACCGTGCGCCCGCTTATTGCATGTCGAAAACGCATCGCGGGCAAAGATGCCCGCGCTCCCCGGAACGGCCGTCCGCGCAACATCCTTCATTGATAAAACTCCTTGAGCGCCTCGCGCTCCGCCGGGGTGAGCTTGTTCACCCACACGGCATCGCCGCCTTGCGCGGCGCCGGCGAGCGCGCCCGCGCTGGCGGCCTCGCCGCCCGCCGTGCGGTCAACCGTGTGCTCGCCAGCCTGCACGCCGAGTTTGTCGCCGAGCGCGGCGCGCGAGTAGTCGCTGTTTTGCACGGCCTGCAATTCGCCGCTCCCGGCATTGCTTTCGCGCCTGTCAAATTCGAGGGGCGCGTCGCCGCGTCCGCGTGAAATGCCGCCATTGCCGCGCATGCGCACCAGGTCGCCTCCCGCGCCGTCGAGCGCGGCGAGCAGGACGGCCATCGCGTCCTCGTCGCCGGTTTCGCCCTCCTTGCCCATGACGAGGCGGACGGCCTTTCCCGCCTTGCCCATTTGCCCGGCGAGCCTGTCCAGCTCCTCGGCGGAGAGTTCGCGCAACGCGTCCGCGTCGAGTTTTTGCAACGCGTCCGCCAGTTCCCTGTTCGCCGCGAGCGTGCCCTCGTTGAGTCCCTGCAACGCCTTGCCGAGCTGTTCGGCGGCGCGGTTGAGTTGCTCGTCGGAAAGCGGCCCGCCCGATTCCGGGAGCGATTGCATCGCGGACGAAAGCGACGACAGCGTCGATTCCGCCGCCTCGAATTCGCGCGAGAGCGATTGCATGGCCTGCGACGCCTGTTCGCGCAACGCGTCGGCGGCCTCGAGCGCGGAATGCGTGTATTGCGTCTCGGACGGCTTCGAGGCGAGTTCGCGCGCACGGGCTTCGAGATTTTCGAGCGACCCGGGATCGACGGCGCTGGTCTGCGCGAGGTCCCTGAGCCATTCCTCGGTCTGCGCCAGCGCGGGCGGTTTTTCAACGGGCACGACGGGGATGAGCAACGCCGGCACCGGCAGCCAAAGCCCCGCCGCCATCATTGCCAGCGCGCCGGCAAACCAGCCAAGCGGCACCTGCGGCTTCCAGCACAGCACGCCCCTGGACGCGTTTGCCGCGCGCGGCCACGCCGCCACGCCCGCGTCAGCCGCGCTGAGACGCGAATTGATGCGCAACTGATATTCCAAAAACGCCCGCGCGTCGTCGCGTGAAAAAAACGCCCCGCGCGCCAGCCGCCACGCGACAAGCGCCGCGACGCCGAGCGCGACCGCGAGCACAAACCACGCCCACTCCATCGCGGGAAGCCGCAGCCGCCGCACAGCGTAGAACGCAAGCGCCCCCGCCGCGCCGCACGCGAACACGCCCGGCGCGAAACGCTCCAGCCACGCGGCGGCATTGACGCGCCGCCTCACGCCCGTGATTGCGCGCCGCCAGTAATTGCGGTCTGTGGATGTTGCCGTCATTTGATTATGGAACCTATGAAAAACGTGAAATTTCTGAAAACGTTTCACACATTGCCCATTTTCCCAAACCATCTGCAAGCCCGGAGCGTCAGCAAAGCGATTGACAAGGTGCAGTCGCGAAAAGCAATCGCGAAAAGCAGCTACGGCGAAGCCGTTGCCTATTGCAGCCCAAGGCTGGCGACAACGTCGCCTGCCTTGGGTAATCCGATAATAATCACACAACCTACAACCCCAACGGGGTTGCCTGATAACATTGCCATAAATCACCCGCGCTTCGGCGGTTCAATGGTTCAATCCCAGGCAACCTCTTCGAGGTTGTGACAATCTTCTTCCCTTTGTCCCAAGGTAGCGACTGCGTCGCAACCCTGGGCTTCATTAGGCAACGGCTTCGCCGTTTTTTGCACTCTGTATTGAGCAACGACTCCGCCGTTTTTGCGCCCTTCGGCGCTCTCCCTTCGCTTCTACTCCGGGTCGTTCACTCGATTGCTACCTTTCGCAATTACCCCCAGGGTCAACGGTTGACCAAAATTTTATTCGTTCTTTTACCACCCGCATCTTTTATTGCGCCCTAAATCGCCAGCTCATTCACAACTTTCCAACCAATGAATCCTCGATCCACCACCATCGCAAACCCTGCCAGCAACACCGCTGGCATCACCCGCGTCATGGGCGCCCAAGGCGCCTGTCTCTTCAGCAACCTCCTCATTGCCTTCACCTCCCTCACCGCCAGTCAGCAGCACCGCCTCCCGTCGGCAGCAAGCAAAGGTATTTTTTCAGTATATCCTTCCAATTTCAAATTGGCCTAACCCGCCTCAATAACACCGTCAAGTTTTCCCAAACAATTCTCCCCGCCTCAATCATCCGCCATCCGCCTCAATCATGCTCCCCTCTTTCACCACCCGCATCTTCCACCAAACCGCCAGCCTATTCCCACCAATGAACCCTCGATCCACCACCATCGCAAACACTGCCAGCAACACCGCCTCCGCACGCGTCTTCGTCACGCTCGCCTTCCTCGCCGCCCTCACACTCGCGTTTTTCGCCGCCCTCGTCCCAACGTCGGCGTCAGCGGAAACCGTCACGGCCCAAATTGTCTCCGATTTCAACGACACGCCCACCGAGGGACGCTCCAATCTCTCCAGCGACAAAAACTACGGTCTCGGCATCGGCTACGCCATCGAAGACGAATGGACGGGCGGCACCTCCGTCCTCCAAGTCACCGACACCGACCTCTCCGCGCCCGAGTCCACCCGCTACGCCGTCGTCCAGCCCGCGACCGTGGCACCCGCTTGCGTCTGGGGCAACTACGCCACCATCGAGACCACCCGCCAGTTGAGACGCTCGCTTGCCAAGCCGCTTTCCGGCACGGTCTGGGGCAGCTTTCTCGTCAACAACGGTCTCGCCGACCACCGCACCGGTCTCACCTTCAACCTCGCCGACGGCTTCGGCAACAACGCTGACACCGCCTCCACCACCGGCGTACGCTGGCTCTACGCCCACGGCGCCGACCTTGCCATCCGCCCCAACACCTTTGCCGCCAACGCCATCACCGTCCCCGGCCGCTTCACCCTTGGCGTGACCGCCCTCGTTCTCTTTTCCTACGACACCGTTACCCAGCGCCTCAAAGTATGGATCAACCCCGTCCTCACCGACGATCCGGCCCTCCTCGCCTCCGATACCCTCGCCTACGACAGCGGCGCCGGCACTCCGCTCGACCTTTTCGGTTCCAGCGGTCAGCTCACCCGCCTCGGCATCGTCGTCAACGGCGGTCAGACCTCCGCCACCAATGCCGGCAAGATAGACTCCATCCGCCTCGACGCCTCCACCCTTGCCTACTACGCCGTCACCGGCCTGCCGGTGCCGCCCGATTCCACCCGATCCGCTCCCGTCATAGCCGACTTCAACGACACCAGCATCGGCCAGCTCGGCAGCAGCAATGCCGTTCACGACAACGACAACAAAGGCATCGGCTTCTCCAACGTCAAATGGGATGGCGGCAGCGACACCGACTCCAACTTCTCCGGGGTCTTACAAACTGGCGCCGAGGACCTCGTCGCCCCTGCCTCCACACGCTACGCTATCGTGCAATCCGGCCCTCCGCGTTGTGTCTATGTCAAATACGCCACCGATGGCCAGGTTCGCGGCGCTTGGCGCACCCTCACCACACCGCTCTCTGGCGAGGTCTGGGGCAGCTTCCTCGTCCAAAACGGCAAGACCGAGCATCGCACCGGCCTCTATTTCAACATCCCTGGGGGTGGTGGCGGTGCTCCGGCCTCACACCGCTCCATTATCGCCAACGGCACCTTTCTCGTTATTTACAACCACGGCGGTGGCGAGGTTGCAAACGTCGAGAACGTCTTCACCCTCGGCAAAACCGCCCTCGTCCTCTTCCGCATCAACACCGCCACCCTGCAAGTCACCGTCTGGGTCAACCCCGTGCTCCCCGACAACGCCGCCGGCCTCGACGCCCTCACACCCGATTACGATGACAGCATCCCGTTCTTCGGGAGCGTCGACGTCCCGCTCGATCGCATCGGCATCATGGCTACCGGCGGCCAGACCGATATCACCGACTCCGCAAGCAAGATCGACGCCCTCTACCTCGCCTCCGGCAGTACCGGCTACTACTCCGTCACCGGCTTGCAGGCGAAGCCGCACATCACCGCGCAGCCGCAGCAGTCGCAAACCCTCCTCGCCGGCGAAACCGCCACCTTCTCCGTCGCCGCCACCAGCCAGTGGCCGCTGCTCTATCAATGGACGCACAACGGCACCGAAATCCCCACCGCCACCACCGCCTCGCTCACCGTCGAAAACATCACCCCCGCCAACGCCGGCGACTATCAAGTGCTCGTCTCCCACAGCGACGGCATCGGCGCCACCCTCTCCTCCTCCGCCTCGCTCGACGTCACCGTTGTCCCCCCCGACGGCACGCCGGACGTCGGCACCGACCCCGCCGGCAATATCACGTCAACCGGCTTCACCGCCAGTTGGGGCGCCGTCACCGGGGCTACCGGCTATCAGATATCCATTTCCACCAGCGAGACCTTCGCCGAGGGCAGCTTTGTCGAAGGTTATGAGAATCTCACCATCGGCGACAGCCTGACCCACGCCGTCACCGGCCTCACCGCCGGCACGCAGTATTACTACCGCGTGCGCGCCACCAACGACGCCGGCGCCGGCGCATGGTCGGAGACCGTGTCCTTTGCCACCGGGGAGGAAGACTTGGAGGACATCCTGTGGCTGTGGTCCGGCGCCATGCCCGTGCCCGGCGCGCTCGCCCGCGAAGGCTACATCGCCACCCATTGGGCCGGCCCCGACACCGGCCACTTGCAAATCTACGCCGTCTCCGCCATGCTCGACGCCTACAACGAGGATTCGGAATTCGGAGGCACCCACGACGGCTTGGGCTGGGACGACGCGATGACCGGGGTGCCCACCGCGCCCGGCGCGACTTGGATATCCGTCACGCGCGTCTTCCAATACAATCCCTCCGTCTTCTACGGCACGGAAAACACCGACGCCTCCTACGGCGTGGCCGTCGAATCCCTCGACCTCGCCGACCTTGCCGCCTTCTGGGAGCTAATCCAGGGCACCAACGTCAGCCGCGCCGAAATTAGCGCCGAAGCCTACATTGATGAGTTTTTTGGCGAGGCTTTGGGCACCATGTTCTACCCGCTCGATGAGGATCTGCCACTGACCGGCACGCCCGGCCTCATCCCCCAGCCCGACGCGCTCACGTTCTCCGGCGAACTGCCGGCCGTCTTTGACACCAGCGCCACCATCACCGTCGGCGGCGGCAACGCCGGCGATTACACGCTCGCCGTCGTCCCCGTCGTCCCCGTCGTCCCCGTCGCCCCCGACGACGGCGATGCCGACGCCGCCGTCACCATCACGCCCATTGACGCCACCGCCGGCACTTTCACCGTGACAGTCGTGAACGGCAGCGGCAGCTACCAGCTCATCTACGGACGCGCCGGTGCCCCCGACGGCGACCCCCGCTACGCCTACGCGACCGCCCTCACCGCCGAAATCACCACCGCCAAAGCCAACCAAGCCACGCTCTCCATCGTCGGCGAGAACACGCACACTTACGGCGCCGCCTACACCCTCTCCACCGGCGACAGCGGCAGCGGCACCGGCGAAGTCACCTATGAAATTGTCGAAGGCGGCACCGGCGCAGGCAGCATCAACGGCGACCAGCTCACCATCACCACCGTCGGCACCTTCAAGCTGAAGGCCACCAAAACCGCTGACGCCAATTACAACGCCGCCACCTCCGCCGAGTTCACCCTCACCGTCGGGAAAGCCGACCAAGCCACGCTCTCCATCACCAGCGCGGACACGCACACCTACGGCGCCGCCTACACCATCGAGAGCAGCGGCGGCAGCGGCACCGGCGCCGTCGCCTACGAAATTGTCGAAGGCGGCTCCGGCGCAGGCAGCATCAACGACGCGACGCTCACCATCACCACCGTCGGCACATTCAAGCTGAAAGCCACGAAAGCCGCTGACGCCAACTACAACGCCGCCACCTCCGCCGAGTTCACCCTCACCGTCGGGAAAGCCGAACAAGCCACGCTCTCCATCACCAGCGCGGACACGCACACCTACGGCGCCGCCTACACAATCACCAGCGAAGGCGGCAGCGGCACCGGCGCCATCACCTACGAAATTGTCGAAGGCGGCACCGGTGCCGGCAGCATCGACGGCGCGACGCTCACCATCACCACCGTCGGCACCTTCACGCTGAAGGCCACCAAAGCCGCTGACGCCAATTACAATGCCGCCACCTCCGCCGAGTTCACCCTCACCGTCAACAAAGCCGAACAAACCCCCGCGCTCGCCATCACCAGCGCGGACACGCACACCTACGGCACCGCCTACACAATCACCAGCGAAGGCGGCAGCGGCACCGGCGCCGTCACCTACGAAATTGTCGCCGGCGGCAACGGCGAAGGCAGCATTTCCGGCAACGGCGACCAGCTCACCATCACCACCGTCGGCACCTTCACGCTCAAGGCCACGAAAGCCGCTGACGCCAATTACAATGCCGCCACCTCCGCCGAGTTCACCCTCACCGTCAACAAAGCCGAACAAACCCCCGCGCTCACCATCACCAGCGCGGCCACGCACAC
>JAISGL010000064.1 GCA_031263125.1 Opitutaceae bacterium
GCACGCTCCCGCGCGACATCATGCCGGATTTGCTGCACCCCAACGAGCAAGGCTACAAAATCTGGGCCGCCGCCATCAAAGAGCCGCTCGCAAATCTGCTGGGCAAAAACTGAAGGGCATTTTGAATACTCCGATTTAATCGCGAAAACGCAAAAGACGAAAACACAAAATATCTTGTGATTCAGGAGTAGTTCGGAAATCCAGTCATCCTGCGTTTTCGTGATTAAAAATTATTGTTTTTCAGTTTTTCAAACTGCCTTGCCCCCCCTGAATATGCTTCGCCTGATCGTCGGATTTGTGGCTTTCGCACTTGCTGTATTAGTCGCAATTGCCAATTGGGGTGGCTGCATCGGCGCCTACCGCAAAAGGAATAGAGGTGGCGCGAGTGAGTATTTGCCTGTGATGCTGCTTTCGATAATGTGCTCTTTTGTCGCATGGTTCGCCATCAAGGAAGAAATCGGCCTTTGGAGTTTTGCGCCCGCGGCCATCGACCTCGGCACGATTTGCCTGATTGCGCTGCCATTCTTTCTCCTGAAAAAAGCGATTCAAAAAAAGTGAATATCGAAGGGAGCAGGCCGAAGAATATAAGTTTTGAACACTGGCAATATGAAGAACTGATGTTACGCAGCAAAAGTTTTTTGATAGGGCCTGACTTTGTGTCAGGCCCTGCGTGCTGCGTAACATCAGTCATTATATCTTTGCCCGGAAAATAATATCAGAAGGTGAACACCATCTGCGCGCCGATAAAGAGGTCGGCGGCGTCGAGGTCTTCGATATCGGTTTGGCTCAATTCGGCGCGGATGAGAAAATTGTCCGACAATTTATAGGACGGGCAGATTGTCGCGCGCAGCGTGTCACTCACGCCATCCTCGTCGTTCACATCCCCGCCAATGCGTCCGGCGAGGCTGAATTTGGGCGTGATTGCGTATTTGGCCGTCACCATCCAGGCGCAGCCTTTGTTAATATCCTTCTCGTCACAATAACTGAATTCCGCCCCGAGATTTAATTGTTCGGTGACATCATAACCGACCCACAGGTTTGCAATAAACATGTCATTGAGACCGGAGGACTTTTGGGCCGTCTCGTAGCCAAATCCGGCAAACAGCGTCAGCCCTTTCACCCCGGTGTAAGTGAGCTGCGCCTCGAATCCCTTGGTGCCGTCGAGTTCCCCGTCATTGCCGAATACGGAATCCAGAACGGCGATGCCGGCGGAGAATGCATCGGTCGCATAGTCCATTTTTATACCGGAGTGATATCCGGATATAAAAGTGCCGTTCAAATAATTGCCATAGGTGATGTAATTCATCGCCGGAATATCATAGGCTTCATAACCAAAATAGGTCAGAAATTTTCCGGCGGTGAATGAAAGGCCGTTTCCCGCGTCATACGTGGCATAGGCGTCGAGCAGCGTGACATCGCCGTCGCTTTCCGCGACAAAACCGAAATGCCCCGTGACGGGTGAAAAGTTCATGTTGAAGTTCAGGCGGGCGCGGTCGAGATCGTATTTGTCCGTTTCATAATAATCCTTGGACGAATATTGATAGGAAGCCGCCACATAGCCGTCCACCGCGAGATTCGGGTGAACTTGGATTTCGGCGAAGGCCGGGGCCGTGAGGAGCAGCGCGATGATTGCAACGCCGCTAGGCTTGAATATATTTCTGATCATGGTTTTTCCTGTTGGTTTGTTCTTGTTGTTACGTGTTGCTGGCAGGCCCGTTTCCTTCGGTGGTGAAGGGGGTGATTCACACACGCGCCGGTTACGGGCGTTTTTGATAAAAGCATGTCGCGTGCCATGTCCGCGCCGCGGGTCGCGTGGCCCGCAAAAACAGGGCGATTATACAGAAGGCAATGAATGAAACGGGGCGTATCCAAGGTGGTGGAAATTATATTGGAGGGCGAAGCTCCGCCCTCCAGCACAGGCGTATTATTGTCTGATGTTACGCGAAGAGATTCAAAAGGCGCTGCTGTGTTCTTCCGCCATCAACCAAATCCGAACCCCGCGATTGGGCGAGGGCAACGCAAAGTCTGCCCCTGGGAGCGCGGGCATCTCTGCCCGCGAAACGCCGTGCGCCCGCTTGGTGTATCTCGAAAATCCATCGCGGGCAAAGATGCCCGCGCTCCCAGGGGCGATCCCAGGCGCTGCCGCGTAACATCAGTTATATTATATTTTTGAGTGGGAAATGCTCTGATTTGGCTCGGGGAAAAAGCTGTTGCCCGAATCCTTGAGCGCCACGCCGCTGATGCCGCGGCGGGCGGATTCGGCGAGGAGGGCGGCGAGTTTGGCGGCGGCGATGGCAGGGGGGAGACCGGCGGGGCGGATGTTGGAGACGCAGTTGCGGTCGGCGTCGGTGCAGGCGGGGCGCGGGTTGTGGGTGAAGTAGGCGCCGAGGCTGTCGGGCGAGGCGAGGCCGGGGCGTTCGCCCAGCAGCATGAGGGAATGGCGCGCGTTGAGGAGATGGCCGATTTCGTCCTGAAGTTTCACCCGGCCAAACGGCACGAGCAGGAGCGGGTAAATGGTCCAGCCACCGGCGTCGAGCAACGCGACGAGGCGGGTGACGGTTTCGACGGCGTGGCGGGCGACGGCTTGCGCGGCAAGGCCGTCGGAGATGATGATGGCGAGGTCGCGCCGTCCCCAGCGGGCGGCGAGGTCGCGCAGGCGTTCGCGGGAGGCGGCGGCGAGGCGGCGTCCAAGATCGGGGCGCAGCAGGTAGCCGGCTTTGTCGGGGACGGGGGTGGCGAGGAGTTCGGCTGCGAGGTTGTTTTGGGCGAACCGGCACGCCAGCGCGGGGAAGTCAAGCGAGGCGTGGACGGCGTCGCGGGCGCGGGCGTGGGCAAGGCGGAAATCGAGCACCGAGACGGTGCGCTGGCTGGCGCCGGCGCGTCCGAGCGCGATGCGCGCGGCGGTGTGGCGTTGGAGCGATGCCCACGGGTCGCGGCCTTGAACTGGTTTCCGGAAGGTGCCAGTGTCTTTGTTGTCGGATGCCGCTCCGGGTTTGTCCGGTGACGCGTCCGCCGGTGAATCATTCGCCGGTGAATTATCCATTGATGAAACGTCCATTGGTGAAGCGTCCATCGGCGAGGAGGGCGTGGGCGGGGGCGGCGGGCATGAGGCGGCGGCCACCGGTGACGATGCGCATTTTTTCCAGCCATGTTTCAAATTCCGGCGCGGGGCGCAGGCCGAGCGTCTGGCGGAGGTAGTGGCTGTCGTGAAACGAGGTGGATTGATAGCCGAGCATGATGTCGTCGGCGCCGGGGATGCCCATGATGTAGGTGCAGCCGGCCACGCCGAGAAGCGTGAGGAGGTTGTCCATGTCGTCCTGGTCGGCCTCGGCGTGGTTGGTGTGGCAGATGTCGCAGCCCATCGGCAGGCCGAGGAGTTTGCCGCAGAAATGGTCCTCAAGGCCGGCCCGGATGATTTGTTTTCCGTCGTGGAGATATTCGGGGCCGATGAAGCCGACGACGGTGTTGACCAGCAGCGGGCGGAAGGCACGCGCGACGGCGTAGGCGCGGGCTTCGCATGTTTGCTGGTCGAGTCCGTGGTGCGCGCCGGCGGAGAGCGCGGAACCCTGGCCGGTTTCGAAATACATGACGTTGTCGCCGACGGCGCCGCGCCGGAGCGAGAGCGCGGCGTCGCGCGCCTCGGCGAGGAGGGGCAGGGTGATGCCGAAGGCGCGGTTTGCCGCCTCGGTGCCGGCGATGGACTGGAAAACGAGATCGACGGGCGCGCCGCGCCGCATCACTTCGAGCGCGGTGGTGACGTGGGCGAGCACGCAGGATTGCGTGGGGATTTCGTAGCGGCGGATGAGTTCGTCGATCAGGTGGAGCAGCGTTTCCATGGCGGGGACGCTGTCGGTGGCGGGGTTGATGCCGATGACGGCGTCGCCGCAGCCGTAGAGCAAGCCGTCGAGGATGGAGGCCGCGATGCCGCGCGCGTCGTCGGTGGGATGGTTGGGCTGGAGGCGGACGGAGAGGCGTCCGGGCAGGCCGATGGTGTCGCGGAAGGCGGTGACGACGCGGCATTTTCCCGCGACGAGGATGAGGTCCTGGTTGCCCATCAGCTTGGAAACGGCGGCGGCCATTTCCGGCGTCAATCCGGGAGCGAGCGCGGAGAGGACGGCGTGGTCGGTTTCGTAACGCAGGAGCCAGTCGCGAAACTGGCCGACGGTGAGGCCGGCCACCGGGGCGAAGGCGGCGCGGTCGTGCGTGTCGATGATGAGCCGCGTGACCGCGTCGTCCTCGTAGGGGATGAGCGGAGTCTCCAGAAAGAGCGCCAGGGGGACGTCGGCGAGGCATTGTTGCGCGGCGACGCGTTCCCCGGCGCTGGCGGCGGCGACGCCGGCGAGCACGTCGCCGGAGCGGTGCGGCGTCGCCTTGGCCATAAGTTCGCGCAGGGAGCCGAAATGATACCGGCTCCCTCCCGCCGGCAGGGACCATCGGGACGGAGGACTGCTCATGTCGGGAAAGAGCGCGCCGGGAAAGAGCGAGGCGGGAAAGAGCGCGCCGGGAAAGGGTGGGCCGGGAAAGAGCGGGAGGATTGCCGGGTGATTTTCATATATTCATACATTCAAAACAGCGGGGATTTTGTTTTTATTTCGCGGAAAACTGCGCCGGCAGCCAGAGGGCGATTTGCGGGAATATCATTATAAGCGCCATGGACAGCAGCATGAGCAGGACAAACGGCACAATCGAAATATAAATGTCCTTGATCGTAAACCCGGGCGGCGACATGGCGCGCATGAGAAACAGATTATAACCGAACGGCGGCGTCAGGTAGGCGATCTGGCATGTTATTGTATAAAGCACGCCGAACCACACCGGGCTGAAGCCGAGTTTGGAAATCAGCGGAATATAAAGCGGCGCCACAATCACGAGCATGGCGGTGTCGTCCAGAAAAATGCCGAGAATGACAAACGAGAGTTGCATGAGCAGCAGCACCGACCACGGGGAAAGGCCCCAGTCGTTGAGGAAAACGCCCTCAATGGCGCGCACCGCGCCGAGGCCGTCAAACACCGCGGCGAAGGCGAGCGCCGCCATCATTATCCACATAAACATGGCGCTGGCGTTGAGCGTTTGCACGAGAGTATTATAAAATACCTTCCTTGTCAGCCGCCTCCTGAAAAGGGCGGTCAGCAACGCGCCGAGCGCCCCCACGGCGGAGCTTTCCACCAGGCTTGTGAACCCGAGGAAAAACGAGCCGATGACGGCCGCCATGAGCGCCAGCGGAATGATTCCGGCGCTGAGCACGCGGAATTTTTCGCGCCGCGTGAAATTGCGCTCCGAGGCCGGCAGCACCGGGCCAAGATTGGGCTGCACCCGGCAACGGATGATTATATAAAGCAGAAACAAACCGGCGAGCAGCAGCCCCGGCACGATGCCGGCCAGCCAGAGTTGTTCGATGGACTGGCGCGCGATCATGCCGTAGAGCACGAGCACCACGCTCGGCGGCGTCAGGATGCCCAGCGAACTGCCCGCCTGGATGATGCCGCTGATCATGCGCTTGTCGTAATTGCGCTTGACCAGCTCAGGCAGGGCCACGCTGCACCCGATGGCCATGCCCGCCACGCTCAGGCCGTTCATGCACGAGATGAGCACCATGAGCAGCATGGTGCCGATGGCGAGGCCGCCGCGCACGCCGCCCGTCCAGACGTGCAGCGCGTGATAGAGGTCGTTTGCCACGCCCGACTCGGAAATCATATAACCCATGAATATAAACATGGGCAGCGTGAGCATGGGATACCAATTGAAGAGTTTGATGGCGGCGTTGAAGCCCATCTCGGTGTCCCAGTTGTTTCCCCACAGGAACAGGGCGCAAACGACGCCGACAAATCCCATGACGCCGAACACGCGCTGCCCGGTGAGCATGAGCAGCATCAGCGAGGAGAACATCAGCAGGATGATTATTTCGGGACTCATTATATAATTTGCCGCTTTGTCACTGTTTAATGTTTAACTGATATTACGCAGCGCACAGGGCCTGACCTTGTGTCAGGCCGCGAATTACCAGTGTGGCCGCCCACGCAAGCGCGGCCTGACGCAAGGTCAGGCCCTACGTGCCACGTAACATCAGATATTAATTCGCGGGCAAAGACGGCGCGTTGGCGTTTTTTCCCCGGAGCAATTCAAAACCGCAGGCGCGGCAGATGTTTCTGGCAAGCTCAGCGGTGGATTGCAGAAGCATCAGGAACATGCCGGTCGTCATTATAATTTTGACCGGGGCCATGGGAGGCGCCCAGACAGTGCGGTTGCGCTGGCCGAATTCGAGGGCATACGCGCTGCTGGACCAGCCGCCGATGACGAGCATCACCAGATAAAAAATAAGAAACACGCTCGTGAGGGAATCCACGAGCGAGCGGCGGCGCGGCTTCCAGCGTTCATATAAAAAATCCATGCGCACATGCGCGTCCTGCTGCATGGAGAAGCCGGCGCCGAGCAAATAATACGCGGCCATGGTGAACTGCGCCATTTCCATCACCCAGAGCAAGGGTTTCCCGATGCCCTTGGCGACGACCGACCAGACCAAGATGCCGAGCATCAACACCAGCAGATAAATCGCCACGTGGCCGACGGCATGGTTGAGCCTGTCCACGCCTTTGACATAGGCGCCCAGCCCGCGCAAACCGATGGCGCCCAGCCCGCCCTTTCCGGCGGTGGCGCGCCGGCGCGCGGGCGGATGGGAGGTGCCGGCCCGCGGCGCCCCGCCAAGGTCATAAATGGGAACCGCAGGCTCCGTGGCAAGCGAGGCGGCAGTGATGAGAGTTGTTTTGGTTTCGGACATAAGCGTGTTGTATGAATATATAAATAATTGGTGTTGTGCGGCAGCGCCTGGGAGCGCGGGCATCTTTGCCCGCGAAAAGCCGCGCGCCCGCGTATTGTATTTCGATAACTCATCGCGGGCAAAGATGCCCGCGCTCCCAGGAAAGGCATTCGCATTCGCGCGGCGTTCACTCAATCGCGGGCTTCGTATTTGGGTGATGGCGCAAGAACGTGGCAGCGCCTTTTGAATCTCCTGGTCGCGTGGCATCCGTTAATAACGATACGGCCGGCCCGCCTTTGACATGAGGGCGTTGTATTCACGGAAAATCCGGACAACCCTGGCCGCGCGCGGACTGGCGGCGGCGATTTCGTCCCAGAATTTCACCGCCTCGGCCTCGACGGTTTTCCACTCGTCGTCGGGGATGCTCGTGAGCCGCAGCTTGTCGCCATCGACGCGCAGCTTCGCCTCGCCACCCCAATACCAATACTGGCGATAATAATGCGAGCTGTCCATGCACAGCTTAAAAAGCGTTTTGAGATGCTCCGGCACGGCCTTCCACGCCTTGGTGTTGGCGAAGAAGGAGCCGATCCACGCGCCGCAAATATTATTGGTGAGGAAATAACTCGTGCCGTTTGCCCAGCCCACTGTATAATCCTCCGTGATGCCCGACCAGGCCACGCCGTCCAGTTCTCCCGTGCGCAGGGCCATTTCAACGTCCTCATACGGAAGCGTCACCGGCACCACGCCGAAACGCGTCAGGAACCTGCCCGCGGTCGGGAAGGTGAAAATCTTTTTTCCCTTCAAGCCGGCAAGGCTGGTGATTGGCATTTTGGTCGCGAAATGGCAGGGGTCCCACGAGCCGGCGCCCAGCCATGTGACCCCCTCGATTTCGGAATAGGATTCCTCCCATATTTTATCCAGGCCGAACTGGTGAAAAAGCGCGGGCACGTCCAGGCTGTAACGCGTGGCGAAGGGGAAGTAGCCGCCGAACACGCGCACGTCGGCGGGCGAGGCGATGGAGTCGTCGTCGCTCTGGACAGCGTCGATGGTGCCCCTTTGCATGGCGCGGAAAAGCTCGCTGGTGGGCACGAGCTGGTCGGCGTAATAAAGCTCTATTATCATCTCGCCGTCGGCGGCCTTGTTAAAGGCGTCGATTGCCGGCTTTATGACATGTTCGCCCAAGGCGGGGCCGGCATAGGTTTGCAGGCGCCATTTGATGGCGGTTTTTTTCGCCCCCATTATATAAGGCGCGGTGGCCGCCACCGCCATGCCGAGACCGGCTTTTTTCAGGAATTCGCGTTTGTTCATATGCGTTGTCATATTGGATGTCGGATTATATGTCGGATTATATTTTTAATTTGTGCGATATGCCGTCGGACCGAATCACAATGCTTCGAGGAAGGAACCCGCCCGACCCCGTCGTGGCGCATGGGCGCTGTTCCTGCCTTCGTCGCAAATTGCAACTCGTGCATGCCCATTTAGCATACGTCGTGCCAACAGGGTGATATATCCAAATGTCGGGGATATGTGGCGGCCACGCGCTCGTATACAGGCACCTTGAAATTTGCGGCAGGGCTTCGCTTACGGCAGGGCTTTGCTTGCGGCAGGGCTTTGCTTGCGACGCCCCTGCATTGAATGCGTTTTCAATACAACTCAACTTGAGTAACTGATGTTACGCAGCTCGTAGGGCCTGACCTTGTGTCAGGCCGCGAATTACCAGTGTGGCCTCCCACGCGTGCGCGGCCTGACACAAGGTCAGGCCCT
>JAISGL010000099.1 GCA_031263125.1 Opitutaceae bacterium
GCGCCGTATTTTGGGGCGACAATGCGCAGTTTGGGAAAACTGCGCTGCAACAATTCCTTCGCGCCGCGCTCTATGCCGCCGGCCCAGAGAATGACACGGGCTTCGGGGAGCCAGCGTTCGAGCAATTGCAACGCACCGGGTGTGTGGCCGATGTCGCCGATGTTCACGCTCTGCCAGGAACCGCGCAGGAGGATGCACGGCGGGCGGGACGGCGGGCGGGTTGATTTTACCATGGTTGAGGAAGCTCCTTTGTCCGCAAACATGCGCAATGGCAGGGCGGCAGCCGCGGTGGCAAGGGCTGTTTTGCATATGAATGAACGTCGGCCAATACAAGTGTGCATGATATTTTATTATTCAAATGA
Source organism: Opitutaceae bacterium (assembly GCA_031263125.1). Lineage (GTDB taxonomy): Bacteria > Verrucomicrobiota > Verrucomicrobiia > Opitutales > Opitutaceae > Ereboglobus. The sequence continues at coordinate 363 of JAISGL010000099.1, forward strand.
AATTTCCCGCGCGCGCCGGTCCATCCCGGCGGGGCGGACCGGCGCGCGCTCTCCCGCTCAGAATCTGATGATGGCGGAGAGGCTGAGTTTGCGCGGGGTCAGATAATTGTAGCGATCATAATAATACAATCCGTTGTATACTTTTACCGTCCGGAAATCGAGCTGGTCATTGTCCAGAAGGTTGTCGATGTTCAACTGCAGGATCATGGTTTTTTTGGCGACCTTGCACTCGTATTTGAACAGCAGGTTGAACAGGAGGGTGCCATCGCTCCAGATGATGGATTTGTCCTCCTCGCGCACCGCGATGACGCGTTTTCCCGTGTAAACCGCGCCGCCGCCGACCGTGAGACCCCTCAGCGCGCCCGACAGGAACCGGTAGCTGGTGAAATAATTGGCCTTCCATTGCACGGAGCCGGAGCGGCGGACGTTTTCCGCCGCGTTGATGGCAAGCAGGGAATCCAAGTTCAGCAGGCTCAACGCGGCTGACTGTCGGGCCTCGGCGCCCTGCGACTCGTCATTTATATACGCCTCCCATGCGGGACGGTTTGCCGCGATGTAGTTTTTGACGGTGGGCCAGACGGCGTACTGCTCGGCGTAGGGCAGGTTGCCCGCGAGCCGCATCTGCCAGTTTCTCCGTTTCAGCGGGCTGTAGGTGATTTCGAGTTCCCAGCCGTGGCCGGTGGTGCGCGTAGTGTCGCGGAATTCGCCGCTCACAGGATCGGTGCCATCCATTTGTGTCCAAATATTATTGATGGCATTGGCTATGTTCGTGCGGACGCTTGGAGACACGGGCGCATTGAAGCTATTGCTGTCATAATAATTCAACGAGCCGTAGAATTTGCCGCCGGGTATCGTGAAACGCAGGCCGGCGTCGATGCCCTTGCCCGTCGTTATGCCCATGGAGTTTCCGTTTATGTCGGGATACCCGGCAGTTGCCGGCCTGTAATTTTCCGCGTAATTAAACGACAGGCCCAAGCCCTTCTTCAGCAGCCACCAGACGGCGCCGATGGAGGGCGAGTGCGCGGTGGAGTCCGGGTCCTGGGTTTCGTCAAAGGCGCTCGTCGAGCCGTCGGGGTTTCTCTCGCTGGTCCGCCACGCGGTTTTGCCGGCCTGGTCGTAGCGGTAGCCCATGATTATATTGAGGCTGCCGCCGAAATACTGTCCGACGTTTGATATCTGGACACCCACGGCCTCGTTTTCCTCATATGTGGTGCTGTATTCGCGATACTCGAAGGGGAACGTGCCGTAGGCGTTGGTGACGGATTGCGGCCTGCTGTCGGGGCCGAGCGCCGTCCAATAACGGCGGATTCTCAGCCCGTCGTTGGCGTTGTTGGAGGAATAGGGGGTGATTTCCGTGCCGTTCATGGATTTGATGCCATTCGGGACGTAGCGTATTTGTTTATATGTATAATTATCGGTGCGATAGTTCGCGAGGACCGTAAATGCCTGCCTTGTCCATGAATTCTCGAATTTCCACGTGGCAAGAAGCCGGTATTCGTTGACCTCGTTGGATTGTTTTCTGCCGATGGGATTGGCCTCGCCGTAGGGTTGCAGGTGAAACGGGTTTGGATCCCCGCCCGGCAGCCTGTCATTAAGGTCTATATACATGGTGTACCAGCGGACCTCGTCCAGCGTCTTGTAGGGTTTTGTATAATTGTAGGCGGCCTGGACAAACAGGTTTTTTCCGATTTTCCGGTCGAGATAAACGGAGGCGGTGTCGGTTTTGAAAAGGCCGGAGGAGGAGGGGGCGTTGGTGTTGAATTCACGGCTGGGAACGGTCGGGAAGCGCGCGATCCCCGGCCTGGGATCAGTGCTCATGTAAAGGCCGGTGCCCGCGGTTCTGCGCGCGCCGTTCCAGTTCATGACGCCCTGTTCGGGGAGCGCGGCGTTCCACACGAGGACATCGGCGGAAGCCATGGCGGCGGTGCCCGCGCCATTGATATTGGCGGGGTCGCCGTTCCAATTGCTGACTTGGTCGACAAAGGGATTGAAAGGGGCGGTGCGTTTCTTTTCGGAGTGTTGGTATTCGGCGCGGAGCTGGGTGTTTTTGGTGAGGGCGTAGGAGACCGCCAGATGCACGTCTTTCTGGGTTTGCCGTTCCGCGTCGCGCCAGAAGCGGGTGTCGGCATACAGGGTGTTCAGGCGCACGGCGAAGGTTTTGGTCGGACTGTAATTATAATCCATGCTGGCGCGGTAGGAGCCTTCGGAATCCACCCTCATTTGGAGCGTGGCGATTCTCCGCCTGAACTTGGCCTGTTTTGTCCAGGTGGTGGTGACGCCGCCCAGCGTTGACTCGCCGAAAAGCATGGCGTTGGGGCCGCGTGAGAATTCCAGGCTTTCCACATTGAAGCTGTCGGAGTTGCCATAGAAGCGGAAGTAGTTGCGGCTGCCGAACACGTTGTTGCCGAGTCCGCGGGTGGAGATTTGGAAATCGTCGCTGAAGGAAGACCCAGGGTCGGAGGCTTCGGAGCTTACCGACCACATGGCGAAGTCCTGGGTGCTGGTCAGCGCCAGGTCGTCCATGAATTCCTTTGTGAGGATCGAGATGCTGGCGGGAGTGTCCTTGAGCGATGTTTCGATGCGCCCGCCGGCGAGCGTGGACGTGGCCTGGTAGCCGTAATCCTTCTCGGCGGACACCTCGAACGGAGTCATCATGACGATCTCGTCCTCATCGGGACTGGAAGTGCCGGGAGTTTGTTGCGCGGGCGCGGACGGCAACATGCGGGTGGACACGAGACAAGCGACCAGCAGATGGCGGAAAAGGCCGCGATGGTTCCTGTTATGGAGAATATGGATTTTCATGAGGAAAGATTTGCAGAGGTGGGCGCCGCCGCGAAAGCAGTGCGATGGTTGGATGCGGGAAAGCATGTGATATAAAATCGGGACGGGGAACAGACAGACTTTGTCTTACATAACATTTTCCTTATGCCAGTGTCATCGGGAGAAGGGGGTGGAGGATTGTTTCAGGCGAAGGATTGTTTGCGATGTGTTTTTTTAATGACTGATGTTACGCAGTCAAAGGGATGCAAAAGGCGCAGGTACATTGTTCCTCCATCAAACAAGCCCGAAACCCGCGATTGAGTGAATGCCGTGCGAATGCCTATCCTGGGAGCGCGGGCATCTCTGCCCGCGAAACGCCGTGCGCCCGCTTGGTGTATCTCGAAAATTCATCGCGGGCAAAGATGCCCGCGCTCCCAGGATAGGCCGTCTGCGTAACATCAGTTAATAATGATATCCGGCTCAGGGTGGGCGGCGTTTTCGGGATTCGTTTTCGGAATTGCCCTTGACAGCGCCTCTTTGAGGCTGTGCTTACGCAAGGCAATCAAGCCATTTTTCCCCATGAAAATCGTAAGCCTCAAGGATATTGCGGAGCGTGTCGGTGTGTCGCGGATGACCGTGTCGTGCGCGCTGCGGAACTCGCCGCGCGTGAAAAAGGAAACGGCGGCGCATATCCGGGCGGTGGCCAGGCAGCTTGGTTACGCGCCCGATCCGAAGATTGCCGCCGTCATGGCCGGCGTGCGCAATGCGAAGCGCAAAGCGGACGAGCCAATCGCGTGGCTCAATGCCAATCAAAATGCCCGCGCCTACCATGATTACGCATGGCTCGCACCCTACCGGCAGGGCGCCGCGGAGCGCTGCGCCGAGCTTGGTTACAAACTCGATGAATTCTGGCTGCGCGCGGCGGGCATGACCGACCGGCGCATGTCGTCGATACTTGCCAGCCGCGGCATTCGCGGCGTGGTGGTCTGCCCGGCGGTGCTGCCGGACATCACGCACCTGCGCCTCGACTGGAAACAATTCGCCTGCGCCTCCTTCGAGACCGCCGTGCTCATCCCGCGCCTGCACCGCGTGGCGCCGGATTATCATTATAATATTTTGCTCGCGCTGAAAATGCTCCGCCGGCTCGGTTACAGGCGCATCGGATTGTTTTTGCACCGGCAGGAGGAGCGGCGCTCGCATCACACCTATCTCGCGAGCTTCCGGTATTTCCAGTCGGGCATTTCATCCGGCGAACACGTGGAGCCGTTGATATACGATCCCTTTGACAAAAAAGCGCTGTTCGGGTGGCTCGATCACGTGCGGCCCGACGTGGTGCTCGGGCACCATAGCAAACTCGTTTCCTGGATGGAGGAGTCGGGGCGGCGCGTGCCGAGGGACATCGGCGTGGCGCATCTTTCGCTTGATGGTGACTGCGAGGACTGGGCCGGCATCTGGCAGCACAAGCGCCGCATCGGCGCCCAGACAATCGAACTGCTGGTCTCAATGCTGCAAAACGGACGCTTCAACCTTCCCGACATCGCTTATGAAACCAATGTGCCGGGTGAATGGCGGCATGGGAAAACCCTCCGCCGTTAAAATGGGTAGTGGGTAATGGGTAATGGATAATTACTCATACAGCCCTCCGCTGCCAGGTCAGGCCGCGCTGAGTATAAGTCGACTTAAGGAATAAAGTAATAATAATATGGTTATTTTAATTAAGGAAAAACGTCTTTAGGGCACTTTGAAAAACAGTTTAAAAACCAAACCAATAAATTAACCACGGATTACACGGATTTACAC
>JAISGL010000129.1 GCA_031263125.1 Opitutaceae bacterium
GCCGTCCACGGGCAAGATGCCCGTGCTACTCGATCCGGCGGCTTCGCCGTCAGCGGGCGGGACGCCCGCTCTACTCCAGAATTGGCGGCATGCCCTGTCCCGTTTTTGAGATGCGCCCTAATTGGCGGAGGAAATTGGAGGAGGCAAAGACTCAGGGAAAATACAGTGCGTCTCAAAAGACCAGGGCATGAATGGCGCGGCCTTGGCGGCGACGCGAGCGCATGAAACTTTTTCTCCCATATCATCTCTTCGGACGATTTACAGGAAAAGTGATTTCGAATATCTTTTAAAAAATTCGACTGAATAACATCACGAAGTGTGCAAATCCAAACATATCCATTGATCCTATAATCCCTCTTTCTATGACAACCCTGCATTCCCCTAAAATAGCCAAGTTGCTTGGCTGTGTTTTAATCAGCGCAATCGCGCTCACGGCGCACGCCAACGAGTGGATCATCACCGGAGCCGGCACAAACGCACCCGCGGCGGCAGGGAGATGGATCGGTCCCGAGTGGGGCGTGACGGGGTCCTACGCCAGTCTTCAGGATGGTGATACGTTTATTTTCACCACGGACGTGTGGACGGATGCCAACAATCCATTCAACCCGGGCGCGGCAAACAGGAGGTCGCTCACATTTAAATCGGATGACCCCGACCAGTGGCGCATCATTGGCAACACGGGAACCTTGGGCAATACGCGTCCGTTTCAATTTCAACAAGGCACCTACACGCTGACGTTTGACCACATTATCATTGCCGGCGGCACGCTTCCACCGGCGGATTCCCATGGCGCAGGCATTTTGTTTGCAGCCAGCTCGGGCGGCACCGTCAGCCTGGCCGGCTCGCTGATACTTCAGGATAACGTGAGTGCCGGGACAGGGGCGCACACCGGCGGCGCCATCAATTTCGCCGCTCAAGCCAATTCCTTCTTATCGGTCTCCGCCTCAATCAGTTTTCTGCGCAATGTCACGGCAAACCAAGGTGGCGGCGTGAATATCGGAAATAGTAATTTGGGCGCGGAGTTTACGGGCGTCACATTGTTTGAAAGCAACACGGCAAGCAACAGCAACAATGCCGCACAGGGAAACGGCGGCGCTTATTTTTCGGCGAACGCCGCGAGTGTCAGCACGTTTTCAAACACAGCCATATTCAAGAACAATTATGCCAGAAACTCCGGCGGGGCAATCAGCACCAATGCCACCGGCGCGGCATCACCGCAACTCATTCTATCCGGCAATTCCTATTTTGAGGGCAACCAAACGGGCGACGGCACGCTGCTGGGGCACGGCGGCGCCATCTACTGGAATGGCAATCTGGACATAGTGGGTTCCAGCACATTCAAAAATAATTTCGCGACAAACCTCGGCGGCGCCATTTATCTAAGCTCCACGTCGGGGCATCAGGCTTCAATCACACTCGACGCCTCCAACGGCGACATCACATTCACGGGCAACCAGCAGAACACGAGACCGGACGAAATACCGGAAGCCAACGCCATCGTCATGCAGACGGTTGCCGCGCAAACATTCGTGCCCGTTCTCACCTTGAACAGCGGTTCAATCGTGGGAAATCACGCGATCTATTTCTTCGATCCGATTAGCGTCACCGATACCACGGCGGCCGCCTTGGTCAACGTCACGGGTAGCAACGTCGTCGTGTTCGACACCTATACAAGCATGGTCACCGCGACGACAAATGTTGCCTCCGGCGCCCTCGCCCTCACACGCGGCGCCATCTACGGCAGCGGCGCCGACGCCGGCACATTCACCGTTGAAACCGGCGCGAAACTCTCCGCCAACGGCGCCGTCCGTGCCAACACCATCACGCTTGCCGACGGCTCGCAGCTCGATGTCAACGGCGGCGGCAGCATCACACTTGAAGCCACGAATCTCGTCACCGGCGCCAACCTCATTCTCTCCGGCCACGGCGCCATCGACATCGCCAAGGCGCTCGACGTCGCGCTCATCGACATCGGCACACTCATCTCCGGCGACCCCACCCTCTCGGCCACCGGCACAAACTACGCGCAAATCCTCACACTCGGCTCCTCCATGCCGGTCAGCCTCGCCGACGGCGGCATCATCGCGATCGATTTGTTTGACGACGGCTCCAATGACTTGCTTCGCATCGACACCACGACCTTCTCCCTCAGCGGCACCGTCGGCTACATCAACCTCATTGGCACCGGCAACGGCGAATACAAAGTCCTCTCCTCCACGACCGATCTCACCGCTGTTACCGACGACCTCAAACCCCTCGTCAACGGCAATGCCCCCGCGGGCCACTTCGGCGCGCTCAAAGATTACCGCGAAAACAACACCGAACTCTGGTTCCAATTTTCCACGATCAATCTCTTCACGACCTGGACAGGCACCGCTCCCGAAGGCGCCATCTGGATCGGCTCCGCCGGCGGCGCGCCCAATTGGGACAACAGCGATGCCGTCTCTCCCGACTACACATTCCTCAACGGTGACTCCGTGCTCTTCGACGACACGGCAACCGTCAAAACAATCATCATCCACGCCGACGGCGTCGCCGCCGCCGACATGACGGTGGATAACTCCGCCGGCAACGATTACACATTTGCCGGCACCGGCGGCATCACCGCGAGTGCCACCATCAGCCTCGGCAGTGCCATCACCCCCGCGGGCAAACTCACGAAAACCGGAGACGGCGCGCTCGACTTCACAAACACCGGCACAAACACCTTTGAAAACGGCATCGAAGTCTCCGGCGGCACGCTCGGCTTCACCGCCGCGGCGCAACTCGGCGACGGCGGCAACGGCATCCGCTTTGCCGGCGACGCCACGCTCCGCGCCAACGCCGCCAACATCACCCTCGCCAACACACTCAAAATCGACGCCGCCAAAACCGCCACAATCGACACCACCGCAAACACCCTCGCCTACTCCGGCCTGCTCGCCGCCGACACCACGGGCACACTCGCAAAAACGGGCGCGGGCGTTTTGAAACTCACAGCCGACAACTCCGCCAGCACCGCCGCCACACACATCAGGGAAGGCACGCTCGCCCTCGACGGCGCGACCGCGCAACTCGGCGGTCGCATCGACATCGACGGCGGCGCGATACTCGGCGGCAACGGCATCGCCACTGGCGACGTTTACGCCGCCGCAAACGCACTCATTCACCCCGGCGCAATCTCGGCGAGCACGCCCGTCACCCTCACCGTCAACAACCTCACGCTCGATTCCTCCATCCTCCGCTTCAACCTCTTCGCAAGCGGTACCAACGACAGTATCAACATCACCGGTCTCCTGACCGCGAACGGCAGCAACACAATCGACATCAGCGCCTTTCAAGCCGGCTCCTTTAACCTCGGCAATCTCGCCGCGCTGGACGGTGTCAACGTCACCATCGGCGGCTTCGCCCAACCCGCCGGCGCGCGCCAAAAAGCCACCGTCACGGGGAGCAGCAACGGAGACCTCTACCTGAGCACCGAGGCCGACATGTCGCGTATCGTCACATGGACCGGCGCCATCAGCGGCACCTGGATACCCACCGACGCCAACTGGACGGACAGCGAAGCCGTCACCCTCTACGCCAACGGCGACCGCGTCATCTTCGACGACACCGCGCCCGACACCAGCCCCCGCGACATCACAATCGCCGGCGGCGGCGTGACCGTTTCCGACGTGCTTGTGCAAGGCACATCCAACCACGCCTTCTTCGGCGCCGGCATCACCGCCGATCCCGCCAGTGTCATTTCCGGCACGGTCATCACCACTGGCTCCGGCAAACTTATCAAAGACGGCAGCGGCACACTCGCCTTCAACAACGCCGCCAACAATTTCCTCGGCGGCATCGAAATCGACGGCGGCGCGATCACGTTCACCGACGCGAACCAGCTCGGCGCCGGCGCCAACGGCATCACCTTCACCGGCGACGCCGGACTCGTCTCGCTCACCGATGCGCAGACACTCGCCAACAACATCACCATCGCCGGAGGCAAAACGGTGACGCTCGATGCCGGCGCGCACGACATCACCCTCTCCGGCTCACTCGCCGCGACAAACGCAAGCACACCGGGAACACTGGTCAAAATCGGCGCCGGCACCCTCGCTCTCACGGGCAATGGCGCGGACGCCGCAAACCTCGTCGCCAGCATCAATGAAGGCAGCCTGTTCCTCGGCAACACCCTCTTCGCCGGCGCCATCGACATGGCCGCCGATACGACCATGACCGCCACCGGCACGGTCGGCGCCGCGCGCATCGCCACCAATGCCACGCTCCACACCAACAACGGCACGCTCAACATCGCCGACCTCCACCTCGCCGCAAGCTCAACCCTCACCGGCGTGGGATCGCTCGCGGGCCTGGCCACGCTCCACGGCATCGTGCATGTGGATGTCACTGGCAGCGCCGGGGCGCTCACGCTCAATGGCGTCATCCAGGGCGACGGCGGTTTCCTCAAAGCCGGCTCCGGCACGCTCGCCTACGATTCGGTCAGCGCCCTCGGCAACACCGGTCCTCTCCAAATCGACGAAGGCGTTGTCAACCTCCACGGCGTGAGCGGCACGGCCAGCGGCATGATCCGCCAGACCATCGTCCTCAACAGCGGCACGCTCAGACTCAACAACACCATAAGCCAAACCGTCGGCACCGAAAACACTGCAATCGACTGGACGGGCATCACCTTCGTCCAAGGCACGGGAACAAATGCCAGCGTCAGCCGCATCATCGGCGGCACAAACGACATCATCCGCATCGGCAGTGGCACTTACGATTTTGACATACGCAACGGCCTCCACGTCGTGGTGGATGCCGGCGACGGCACAACGGTGTTCACAAGCACCTACAACAATTACGCGGGCGTCCTCCGCATCGACAGCGGCACATTCCAGGCAACGGCTCCGTGGGCGGTTGGATCATTTGGAACCGGCGCCACGGCAAAGGTCGTGCTCAACGGCGGCATTTTGCAACTCAGCTCGACCATGACCACCACGCGCGGCATCGCATTGCGCGCCGCCGAAGGCATCGTGACCGTTGACGATGGCATCTCGGCCACATGGGGCGGCATCACCAAGACCGTCGCCAGTGCCACGGCCGCATTCATCAAGACCGGCGCCGGCACGCTCACCATCACCGGCAGCAGCACCGCCAACAGCCTGCTCGTCGCCGAGGGCCGCTACACCGCGCGACAAAGCACCGGCGCGGGCGCGGGCGGTGTGACAGTCGCCGATGGCGCCGTCTTCGAATTCGCAGCCACCGCCGCCGGCTCGGGCAACGCTCCCAATATATTCCGCGGCCCGGGCACGCTCGCGGTCAGCAGCGGCACGGTCGCCTTTACCGCGAACCGCAGCGAAATCGCGCACATCAACGTCAGCGGCCCGACCGCCGTATTTCAGATCGCCGGCAACTCCACCGCCGTTGATTACACACAATCAACATTCACCGTCGACAATGGCAGCCACCTCCGCCTCGCCTCTTCCGGCCAGACACTCGGCAACGTTACCCTCGACGGTGGCGCCACACTCGGCTTCGCAATGGCCTCCGGCACCAGCACCGGCGGCTTCAAGAAAGCCACCATCGCCGGACTTTCCGGCAGCGGCACACTCGCATTCAACACCAACATGGCACTCGGCTGGGCAGACTCGCTCACCATCAGCGCCACCCCCGACGGCATCTTTGACATCGCAGTCAAAAACTACGGCGCGTTGCCCGAAACCTATTACGCACCCATCACGTTGATCACCGCGCCCGACGCAGGGACGGCGACTTTCAACACACCCGGCGCCATCGACGTCGGCTTCTACAAATACGCCGTCATCACCCAAACCAGCGGCGGCAACGTATCCGTTATCATCACCGGCACCGGCGCCATGAGCAACTCCGCCTCGGTTATCAACGCCATGGCCGGCGCGCTCCCCCTCAGTTGGTTCTCCGAAATCAACAGCGTCACCCAGCGCATGGGCGAACTGCACATGGAAACCCGTGACAAAAAAGCGGGCCTCTCCGCCTGGATGCGCGCCTACGGGCAGGACCTCAATTTCAATTCAAAAGTCACCGGCACGCCGTTCGATGAACGCCAGTACGCCGTCGAAGGCGGCGCCGATTATAAATTCGGCGGCACCAAATATAATATATACTTCGGCGGCTTTTTCGGCTACGGCCAGACAGACCGTGACTACGACATCGCCGGCGACGGCTCCGGCGAAAGCATTTTCGGAGGCATTTACGGAACCGTCAGTTCTCCGAATGGCTGGTATGTCGATCTCGTCACAAAGCTGAACGGTTTCAAAAACAAATTCACCGCCGTCTCGCCCACAAGCGAAACCATGACCGCCACCTACAACAACTGGGCCATCGGCGGCTCGCTCGAATTCGGCAAATACTGCGATGTCGGCTATGGTTGGTATCTTGAACCTCAAATCCAGGGAGCCGCCACCATCATCGCTCCGCAGGACTACGTTACCAGCAGCGGCATACAGGTGGATTTGCGTTACAATACAACAGCCCACACCCGGATCGGCTTCACCTTTGGACGGGTCATCGAAACCGGCGCCAACGGCATCCTCAACGTCTACGTCAAAGGCTACGGCGCTTCGCAATGGACAATCGACGGGCAAATCCACGTCGTCACGCCAAACGGCGAAACCAAACGCTACACGCCCGTCATCAAGGGCGACCGCCTCGAAGTCGGGGGCGGCATCGCATGGCGCGCGACCGGGCGCACCCAATATTATTTCGATTTCGAAACCGCCACCGCCGACTACTACAAAAAACCCTGGGGCGTAAACTTCGGCATCCGCCACTCTTGGTAACGCCCCTTCCCTCCCTCATCCCTCATCCCTCATCCCTCACTCCCTCATTCTCTCATCCCTCCTTTCCTCCCTCCACCATGTTGTCCCACGCAAATCGCCATCATAAAATCAAGCCGCTGTTCATGCTTGCCGTCCTGACGGTCGCAATCGCAGCCCATGCGCAACGGGTTGAGCAACCCGCAATCACCGATGCCGCCGAGCCGGTCAAACCGCCTGTCAAACTCGAAACGGTTTCCTCAGGCACCACAAACCCAAAGGTGGATTCCACCGATGATGAAATCGTCGAAATGTCCGTCTTCAACGTAACGGCGTCCGACGACGACCAAGGCTATCAGGCGCTCAGCACCACCAGCGGCAGCCGTCTGAAAACCGATCTCAAGGACACCGCTGCCTCCATCTCGGCATTCACGCAGGAATTTCTTGATGACGTGGGCGCGACCACACTCGACGAAATACTCGCTTACGCCGGCAACTTCGAAAGCGGCACCGATGCGGACTTCGACACCGACAACAACACGCTGAATGCCGATAACAGCTCCCAATTCCGCATTCGGGGCATGGCCGGCGGCTACTCAATGGACAATACTGAATCCAGCCTGCCCGTCGACACCTACAACATTGACCGCGCGGAAGTCTCCAGCGGGGCCAACTCGATCCTCTTCGGCATGGGCGCGCAAGGCGGCACCATCACCTTCAGCGGCAAACGCGCGAACGTCCGGCGCAATCTCTTCAAAATAACCAATGTCATCGGCACCTGGAACAATATCGGCGAAGCATGGAGCTACAAACGCACGACCATTGATTATAATATTGTGCTTATTCCCAAAAAAGTGGCCGTCAAACTCCTCGGTCTCTACCAAAACAATGGCAGCTGGAAATACGGAAGTTGGGAAGACACCAAACGATTCAACCCGGTGGTCACGATAAAACCCTTCAAAAGCACCACTGTTAATCTCAGCTTCCAGCAAGGCAGAACGCAAAGCCATCCGGAACGCGGCGCGAATGCCGTGGATCGCTACACCGGATGGGACGATGCCGGACGCCCCGTGATGGCCGGCTTCGGCACCGCAAACAGCGTGCCCGGCACCAACCAATATAGCTCCCCTGCCTATTACGTCTATTCTGACGATGGAGTATTGTTCAATTACCGCAACGCCTACCGCTCTCAAGACAGATACACCGGCAGCACGACCAACCTCCTGCCTGAAATGGTCTCCTCCGTGGATTACAGCAGCACCGGCCCCGGGGCCAGTCGCGACCAAAAATTCAAAAGCTGGTCTGCCGTCGTTGAGCAACGCTTTGGAAAATTCCACTTCGAACTCGGCTATTTCCACAGCCAGAACAGAGGGAGTCTCCTCGGGCCAAAAGGACAGCATGCCGAGTTGCTTGGCGACCCGAACAGCCTGTTATCGCCACCCGAATGGATAAACGCGGCCAGCACCGTGCCCAATGTCGAAAGCCACGTCGGACAGCTCTACATGGAAAGCGAGTGGCAGAAAAATGACACATTCCATAAAAACGACACCTTTCGCCTTACCGGGGAATACAGTCTGAGACTCAAGAAACTCGGGCGCCATCGCATCGTCGGCATGATCGAATATGCGACAAACGAAAGAAACGCCGACATGCGGGATGAAATTTTTGTCGATCAGGATCAAGTGGCTATCAACATGCCTGGCTCCCCCAACGATGGGGCAAACCGGGTTCGCCACCGCCACTATGTCACGGAAGGTGATTACACCACGTACTACACGGGTGACGGACGGGAATCCCCGGAATTTTCCATCGGAGGCAGAACATTTCACCGCACCTATGCCATGCGCAAAAATGACAATTCGCATACGCGCAAGAGCGCGACAGGCTACATGCTCGCGCTCCAAAGTTACTGGTTGAAAAACCGCCTGGTCACCGCCTTTGGCGCGCGCCGCGACGATATCGAATTCAAGCGCGAAGGTCTTGGCCGTATCCAAGACCCAAACGATCCGCGTATTATCAACAAATCCAAAGTCCTCAACGAATGGGCGCGCAACGGAGAGTGGGAAACACAACCCTACAATCCAGTCACCTTTTCCGCCGGTGGCGTCTATCACGTGACCTCATGGCTTTCCCCCTTTGTCAATCACAGCAGCAATCGCGGCACTCCCTATCTCGACGGACGCACAATACTGCCCGACGGCCACGCGCCCAGCCCCACGTCAGGGGAAACCATGGACTGCGGCGTCATACTCAGCCCATTCCGCAATAACAAAATCACATTGCGCCTCACCTATTTCAACAGCTCGCAGGAAAATGACGCCCGGTTCACGCCCGACGGCACCAATGAAATAAACAGCGGTCTGCTGGGAAGCAACAACCTCGGTACGATTTACACAGCCCTTTATAATGCGAACCTGATCACACAGGAAGAATTGAATGCGCGCCCCCAGTACAACGCAGCCACTGGCAGCGTGGAGACCAGGGGCCTTGAAGCCGAACTGAATGCAAATGTCACAAAACGGCTTACATTGCGCCTCTTGTTTTCCTATTCGGATCGCAACCGTCATGATCTCTTCTCCGAAATATTCGATTATTATAATACCCATATCCCGATCTGGATGGACATGGCGCAAGGCAACCCGGAACTCATCGAAATACTGAGGACAGAGCTTTACAACGTGGGCGCGGCCGGCCTGGCCACAAACAGCGTGCGCGGCGGCCTTAATGACATATTGCAAAAACAAAGCGGCACCTTTGGCGCCCGTCCGTATAAAGTCACATTGACCGCACGGTACCGCTTCGCCAAAAGCATGCTGAAAGGTCTCAGCCTTGGCGGCTCCCTGCGCTACCGTTCGGGCGACCTTCAACCCGATCCCCACGCCAAGCCCCAGGCCCAAACCATGCCGCCTGAAGATTGTCGCGATCTCGCCCTTGACCCCGACTATTATATGGGGGTCAAGCCAGTCACCGGCCAATACGTCTGGTTCTTTGATCCCTTTGCCGCCTACAAAAGGAAAATGTTTGGCGGGAAAATGGACATGACCCTTCGCCTCAATGTCATAAACGCCTTCAATCGCTATCACATCGCCCCCGTGCGCTATTCCGTCAACAACATAGCCAGGTCCATCGATGTGAACCCGCCGCGGACAATCCGCTTCACATGCGAGCTTTCCTTCTAACTGATGTTATACGGCACGTAGGGCCTGACCTTGCGTCAGGCCGCGAATTACCAGTGTGCCACCTGCGCGGGCGCGGCCTGACACAAGGTCAGGCCCTGCAAAACCTGCGGCTGCGTAACATCAGCTTCTAAAAACAAAATCCCAATTTGAAGACGATCCCGAAACAAAACACGCGATGGACATTGCGAATCATATTCGCGCTCATCGCGTGTATTTTGATTTTCCCCGCACTCCCCCTCCGCATTGAGGCACAAAATGCAAAAACCAAACGGCCTCATTCAAAAACAAAGGAAGCAACCGCCGCCAAAAAACCGAAATCCGAAAAATGGAAATTCTCCTTCCTGCCCGTCGGCCTCCAAAAAAATCCGCAACCCGAATACGTAATCATCACCGAAATGAGCGACGAAGGCCGCAAACTCCCGCCTCCCTCGTTCGACAAACCAGTCTATTATATATCACACGCAATCGGGCAGCGCGACGTCGGCGACAGCTACGGCGGCACAAAAACAGTCGAATACAATTATCTGGAAGAGCAACTCAGCCGCTCCCTCGCATCCAACGGATACCGCCCCGCCGGTGAAACCAACGCCGCCACCCAGGTGCTCTTCATAGCCTGGGGCATGCACAACCGCGTCGTCGAACCGGAGAATTCAAACGACGGCGACGACGAACACCACTACGTCGTGGGCTACGAGGATATCAATAATCTCCTTTCCCGCGCCAGGATCGTGGGAGGGGCGAAATTTGCCGATGAATTTGCCGCCGCGCTTTCCGACCAGCTTGCATGGACGCGCAACCTGCGTGCCAGAGGCCCCCTTCGCATCTTTTCCGAGCGCGACGACCTCACCGGATCGCTCGTCGATCAAATTTTCGAGGACTGCTATTATCTTCTCGTCACCGCCCTCGATTTCGACGCGCTCAGGCACAACGAAAGAAAAGTCCTGTGGACAACAAAAATCTCCACCACCTCCCGCGGCATCAACTTTATGTCGACCCTGCCCAACATGGTTGAGCTTGGCTCGTATTATTTCGGACGCGAAACGGAAGTCCCCGACATCCTGCGCAAACGCCTCATGAAAAAAGCCACCGTCGAAATCGGCGAAGCCACCGTGCAGGAATACATCATCCCCTCGGGTACGACCCCGCCGGAAAAATGACAGTCAAGCAACATGCCGCCCGTGTATAATTGTGAAAGATGGCAATCAAGGACGCGCACGAGAATAACACAGCGCGGCTCCGCCGCAACCAAAGGTGGAGTGTTTTTTAATTCACCACGGAGGACACTGAGGGATCGAGTAAAAGTAACCTAGCTGTTATCTCGACTTGATAAAGGGCACTTTTAAAAAGTCATTTTTTAACCACGGATTACCTGGCGCGGCATAGCCGCAACCAAAGGAACAGGCTC
>JAISGL010000292.1 GCA_031263125.1 Opitutaceae bacterium
CGTCCACGGGCAAGATGCCCGTGCTACTCGATCCGGCGGCTTCGCCGTCAGCGGGCGGGACGCCCGCTCTACTCCAGAATTGGCGGCATGCCCTGTCCCGTTTTTGAGATGCGCCCCGCACCGGCGCCACCCCGTTTCCTCCCTTGAAACCGGGCGCGCCACCCTTCACTAATAGACCCCTTTAATCGTGGACTCAAAAAAACAGACATCAGCCAACGCGCAGCAGTCGCGGGACGCGCAGCCGCCACCGCCGCGGGGCGCGCAGCCGCAAGGCGCGCTCTCGTTTGAGCAGGCGCTCGGGCAACTCGAAGCCATTGTCGATTCGATGGAGTCGGGCGAGACGCCGCTGGCCGAAATGCTCGTGAAATTCGAGGAAGGCACAAAACTCCTCAAGGTGTGCGAAGCGCGGCTCAAGGACGCCGAGATGAAAATCGAATTGCTCAAAAAACAAAAGAACGGCGACGCCAGCTTCGCCGGTTTCCCCGTCGCCGACCGCGAATAAGGGATGACACCGCCCACCGAACCTTCCGCATTCTCCGAACCGGGTGGCTTCGCGTCCGGCGGCAGGGAGGGAGCGCGCGTGCTCGACGCAATCAACTCGCCCGCGGACCTCAAAAAACTCCCCGTCGAGGAACTGCCGCGCCTCGCGCAGGACATCCGCGAGGAAATCATCGCCGTCACCTCGTGCAACGGCGGGCACGTCGGGCCGAACCTCGGCGTGGTGGAGCTGACGATTGCGCTGCACCGCGTGTTCTCCACGCCCGCGGACCAAATCACCTTCGACGTCTCGCACCAGGCCTACGTACACAAACTGCTCACGGGCCGGCGCGGCGGGTTTTTCAAAAAACTGCGCCACACGGGTGGCGCGTCGGGCTTCTGCAACCGCGCCGAGTCGCCGCACGACAGTTTCGGCGCGGGGCACGCGGGCACCGCCCTCAGCGCGGCGCTCGGCATGGCGGCGGCGCGCGACCTCCACGGCACGCACGAACACGTCGTGGCGGTTTGCGGCGACGCGGCCTTCACCTGCGGCATCACGATGGAGGCGCTCAACAACATCGTGACCACCACGAAGCGGCTGATCGTCATCCTCAACGACAACGAATGGTCGATCGCGCGCAACGTCGGCGCGATCTCGCGCTACCTGATGCGCCTGAGCACGCACCCCACGTACAACAAAATCCACGCCGACCTCGAAAAATTTTTCCGCTCGCTCAGGCACGGCCCAGAGATGCACCGCACGTGGATGAAATGGAAACGCGAGACAAAGGATTTTTTCGTGGAGTCATCGCTCTTCGAGAAATACGGCCTGCGCTACATCGGCCCGGTCGACGGACACGACATCGGCGAACTTGTCAGCAAACTCGAATTTGCAAAACAATCCGACGTGCCGATCCTCGTACACGTGCTCACGAAAAAAGGGCTTGGCCTGCCGGCGGCGATCAACTCGCCCGAAAAATTCCACGGCGCGAGTCCCTACGACCCCGAGACGGGCGAAACAAAAAAAACGGCGCCCGCGCCCGCGTGGCAGGACGTGTTCGGACGCGCGCTCACGCAATTCGCCAAAGCCGACCCGCGCATCGTGGGCATCACGGCGGCCATGTCCTCGGGCACGGGAATCAACCGGCTCGCGGCGGAATTGCCGCGCCAGTTTTTCGACGTGGGCATCGCCGAGGAGCACGCCGTCGTATTCGCCGCCGGGCTTGCGACAAAAAACGTGCGCCCGGTCGTCGCCATCTACTCGACGTTTCTCCAGCGCAGCCTCGACCCGATTTTGCACGACGTATGCCTGCAAAACCTGCCCGTGACCTTCTGCATGGACCGCGCGGGCCTTTCGCCCAACGACGGCCCGACGCACCACGGCCTTTTCGACATCGCCTACCTGCGCCTCGCGCCAAACGCCATCATCATGCAGCCGAAGGACGAGGACGAACTCGTGGACATGATGCACACGGCGCTCATCACGCGCGCGCCGGTGTTCATCCGGTATCCGCGCGGCGCCGCGCAAGGCGTCCCGATCAAGCCGGCGCCCGCCGCGCTCCCCATCGGCAAGGCCGAGGTGCTGCGCGAAGGCGCGCACGCGATGATCTGGGCGCTGGGCACGATGGTGCATGACGCGCTCGCGCTTTCCGACCGCCTCGCCGCGGAAAACAACCTCGCCATCGGCGTGGTGAACGCGCGTTTCGCAAAACCGCCCGACGCCGGACTCCTCCTCGCGCACGCCGCAAAAACGCCGTTGCTCGTGACGATGGAGGACCACGTGCTCACGGGCGGATTTGGCAGCGCGGTGATGGAAACATTGCAACAGGCCGGCGTGACGGTGCCGGTCGAGCGCATCGGATGGCCGGACACGTTTGTATGCCACGGCACGGACACCGCCACGCTGCGCGCCGGGCACGGACTCTCGCCGGACGCGATACACAAGCGCGTGCTGCGGGCGATCACGACACACGCCGCAGACCGCCACGGCCACGTTTGCCCGGGGCAAAATGCGATTCGATTTTAAGCCTGTTTTATTAACTGATGTTACGCGAAAGCCAGTTTTTGGTAGGGCGGTCTCGCCGAGACCGCCGGGAGCCACGGGTGACAATCGCGGCGGTCTCGGCGAGGCCGCCAGGGCAAGCCGGAGGCTTGCCAGATATTAGCCGGTGGTTGAGCGAGGCTTTGCGAGCGACACCACCGGAAATGAATAAAGAACGAATGCATCCCGGAGGGATGCCAGAAACTGATGGCACGCCTCTGGCATCCCTCCGGGATGCGGTGATTTATATGTTGGGTTCCGGTGGTATCGGTCGCGTTGCGACCTCAACCACCGGCTACTATCTGGCAAGCCTCCGGCTTGCCCCGGCGATCTCGGCGAGACCGCCCTACCAAAAACTGGCTGCCGCGTAACATCAGTAATATTGACAAAGCAGAACCACGCAGACCCGGCAGTTTGCGCCACATCGAATGAACACGACCACCGGCAAAATCACCTCCGCCACCGTGCGCGACGATTTTAATGATCCGAACACCGTCATCCATTACGCGCGGGCGGCGCATTTTCTCGGACTTTGGAAATCGGAGGACATTCTCATCCGGCGGTTTTTCACCGACCGCGACGCGCCGCTGATCGAAGGCGGCTGCGGCGCGGGACGCGTCACGCTGGGGCTGCACGATCTCGGGTATCGCAACATCACCGCGTTCGATTTCGCGGAAGAACTGGTTGATCAGGCCCGCAGCCTTGTCGATGAGCGCGCGCCCGGCGCGAACATCCGCATTTATCACGCCGACGCCACACGGCTGCTCGAAGCGGACGGGTTTCGCAGCGAGGCGGTCGGGGCAGACGGCGCGAGCGGAACGGGCGGGGCGAGCGGGGCAGGCAGAGCGGGCGGGGCGGACAGCGCGAGCGGGACAGATGGCGCGAGCGGGACGGATGGCGCGAGTGAGACGGATGGGGCAGATAGGACAGATGAGACAGATAGGACAGATAGGACAGATGAGACAGACGGCGCGTGTAGGACGGGCGGGACGAGCAGGGCAAGCGACGCGAGCATGGCAGACGGCGCGAGCATGGCGGGCATGGCAGGCGGCGCAGGCGGGCCGCGTTTCGCCGGCGCGCTCTTCATGTTCAACGGCCTCATGCAAATCCCCGGACGCGAGA
>JAISGL010000302.1 GCA_031263125.1 Opitutaceae bacterium
GGCAGGATTTCGTAGGGCCTGACCTTGTGTCAGGCCGCGAATTACCAGTGTGGCTTCCTACGCGTATACGGCCTGACACAAGGTCAGGCCCTGCGGAATCAGCCGGCTGCGTAATATCAGTTAATGTGCATGACCGCGAAATGGCATGAGCACCGATTATGACAACCCCATCGGCCCGTGGGCGCGGCGTGCCAGACAGCATGTCGGGGGCGTCATCAAAAAAATCACGCCCGCCGGGCTTGCCGCGTCTGTCATCCACGTGGATGAGCGCGTCGTCGTCCTCAACAAAACGGGCGACATACCCTGTCACCCGTCGAAGGATGGCCCGTGGTCGAGTTTGTCCGGCGCGGTGCGCGAATATTTTGGCGGGGCGGCGGCGCACCTCGTCTTCCGGCTCGATCGCGAGACGAGCGGCGTGGTCGTGTATGCGCGCGACGCCGCGATGGCGCGCCGCCTGCAAATGGCCGCGCAAAACCGCAAATACTCAAAAGTATATCAGGCGATTTTGTGCGGCACATTAAAAGAGCCGGTGTTTATAAACGAGCCACTCGGTCCGGATTATGATTCACCGGTGACAATAAAGAGCAAAGTTGTGCCGCGCGGCCATGAGTTTGGGCAGACAGCGGAAACGCGTTTCGAGCCGCTGGCCGTTGCGGGCGACGGTGGATTCACATTGGCGCGCGTAACGACCGGGACCGGGCGCAAACATCAAATCCGCGCCCACGCGCAATGGCTGGGACATCCGCTTGCCGGCGACAAAATCTACGGCCCCGATCCGCGTTTGTTTTTGGAATTCATAGGAACCGGCTGGACGCCAAGACTCGCCGGACAACTGCTGCTCCCGCGCCAGGCGCTGCACTGTGCGGAGATCGACCTGCGTCCGGCTGGGGTTGATTATATTTTTGCCGCCCCGCTGGCCGCGGACATGGCGGATTTTTGTCACCAACATTCAATCGCCCCCCGGTTTTGGTTCACGGATGGCCCGGCGCGGCAAACCCCTGACCAGTCACGAGGTGATCATTCAACTGATCCTGCCTGAAGTTTGGAAAAGCGAAAATCCAGGACGTGCGAAGCACGGCAACTGAAAGCCGCCGCTCCTCACCGCGCGTGTCTTTCGTCAGCACTCCCGGCTGCCGCGACCACGGTATTTCACGGTCGCGGTATTTCCGAAAATACAGTGCCTCCGCCCGCCCGCACCACCACGCATCACCCCGCGCCGCCACGCATCGCTTCGCACAACTACGCATCACTTCGCTCCACCCTCCACCACGCATCATTTCATTCCACCACACATCGCGCCATTTTTGTGCACATCATTCCATCATGGTGAAAACCCGCACACTTTTTCAAAAATGTGCATAACTTTTTGCTTGCATATCCCGCGCCCCTGGCAAATCTCCCTGCCCGTCATGCGTAACCGCCCCGTCAACCAGCAGCAACTCGCCCGCAAACTCGGGCTGTCACACGCCACGGTCTCGCGCAGCCTCGCCAACAACCCCGCCATCAGCGCCGGCACGCGCGAACGCGTCCTCGCCGCCGCCGCCACACTCGGCTACAAACGCTCCCCCACCCGCGCCCTCCGCAAACCGCGCGACGCCAGCCCCGTCACCGTGGGCGTCCTCATCGGCACGCCGCTCGTCGCCGCCGACCGCGCCACGTTTCCCTCGATTCTCGCCGGCATCCGCCGCCGCGCCGCCATCGAGCACATCGACACCGACGTGCTCTCCATCGACCCCGCCGACCTCGCGACCGACGCCGGACGCCGCCAGCTCTTCCGCCAGATCCGCTCCGCCGGCTGGCGCGGCGTCGTGCTCATCTATCCCTTTCCCACCGCCGCGCTCGAACGCATCACGCCAAAAATCTCCGCCGTCTCTGTCCTCACCGAATACGCCGACTACGACGCCCTCGACGTCATCGACACCGACCACGGCAACGTGCAATCGCTCGTCGCCCGCCTCGCCGCGCTCGGCCACACCCGCATCGGCTTCGCCACCTGGGCGTATCCCGTCGGCGGACTCTGGGCGCAACGCCGTTACGCCGCCTACGCTGCCGGCCTCGCCCGCGCCGGCCTCGCGCTCAACCCGCGCTGGACGCTCAACGTCCACGCCGCCCAGCCCCGCCTCGCCACTCCCGCCGCCATCGCCGCCGCCGCCGCCCGCGCCATTCGCAAACACAACGTCACCGCCTGGGTTTGCGCCGCCGACCACCAAGCCTACCAACTCATCGCCGACCTCCGCGTCCGCGGCCTCGAAACACCGCGCGACTACTCGATCACCGGCTTCGACGGCAACGAGCCGCCCCCCGGCCTCCCCGCCCTCGCCACGCTCCGCGTCCCCAACGAAGACATCGGCGCCTCGGCCATCGCGCAACTCGTCTCGCGCCTCCTGCACCTCCGCGCCGCCCGCCGCAAAATCCTGGTCGAAGGCGAATTCATCGCAGGCCAAACCCTCGCCCGCCCGCCCCCCGCCGCCAAAAAATCAGGCTGATCCGCCCGCTCAGTCAGATCAGGCCGATCTGTCCGCTCAGTCCGATCCGCCCGATCTTCCCTCACTCACTCCCGCCTTCCCTCACTCCCTCCATCACTCCCTCACTCCCTCTTTCCTTCCATGAAAACCAAAACCAAATCCAAAACAAAATCATACTTCCCGAAAATCGGGACCATCGTCCACGAAGGTCCCCGCAGCGAGAATCCGCTCTCGTTCAAACACTACAACCCCGATGAAATCATCGACGGACGCGCCATGTCGGAACACCTCCGCTTCTCCATCGCCTACTGGCACGCGTTCCGCGGCGCGGGCGTGGACATGTTCGGCTCCGGCTCCATCAACCGCGCCTGGGAAAAAGGCAGGGACGCCGTGTCCGTTGCGAAAATACGCATGGACGCCGCGTTCGAGTTTTTCCAAAAAATCCGCGCCCCCTTCTGGTGTTATCACGACCGCGACATCGCCCCCGAAGGCGCCACGCTCGCGCAAACCAACAAAAACCTCGACGCCCTCGTCGCCCACGCCGCCCAACTCCAGAAAGCCACCGGCATCCGCCTCCTCTGGGGCACGGCGAACCTCTTCGGCAACCCGCGCTACATGTGCGGCGCCGCCACCAACCCCGACGCCCACGTCTTCGCCTACGCCGCCGCGCAAGTGAAAAAAGCGATGGACACCACCCTCGCCCTCGGCGGTGAAAACTACGTCTTCTGGGGCGGACGCGAAGGCTACGAAACCCTCCTCAACACCAACCTCCGCCGCGAGCAGGACCACCTCGCCGCGTTCATGCGCATGGCGGTCGATTACGCGAAAAAAATCGGCTTCAAAGGCCAGTTCCTCATCGAGCCGAAACCCAAGGAGCCGACCAAGCACCAATACGATTTCGACGTCGCCAGCGGCATCGCCTTCCTGCGCGCTTACGGCCTCGACAAACATTTCAAATTCAACATCGAGACCAACCACGCCACGCTCGCCGGCCACACCTTCGAGCACGAAATCGAAGTCGCCGCCGCCGCCGGCATGCTCGGCTCCATCGACGCGAACACCGGCGACACGCTCCTCGGCTGGGACACCGACCAGTTCTCGACCGACGTCCACGGCCTCACCCTCGCGATGGTCTCCATCCTCCGCGCCGGCGGCCTTGGCAGCGGCGGTCTCAACTTCGACGCCAAACTCCGCCGCCCCTCGATTGACCTGGAAGACCTCTTCCTCGCGCACATCGGAGGCATGGACGCCTACGCGCTCGCCTTCAAGATCGCCCGCAAAATCCTCGCCGACGGCAAACTCACGCAATTCATCGCCGACCGCTACGCCACCTTCGACACCGGCTACGGCGCCGACATCGAGAAAGGCAAAATTGGTTTCCCCGAATTGGAAAAACTCGTCCTCACCAAACTCGGCGAACCGCACCCGCGCTCCGGCAAGCAAGAATATCTCGAAAACCTCATCATGCAGTACGTGACCAACGGCGCATAGAGCCTGACCTGACCTATTACTCCATAACGTGTCTTTTTTCGTGTAAAATCACTATAGACAAGCAAGGCAACCCCGTTGGGGTTGTGGCCTGTTTTTTGTTTGATAACCCGATGTAGCGACGTTGTCGCAACCTCGGGCTTCACTAGTATCCTATAACGCGTGATAATTCGCATCGAATTACCAATATATTCATAACTGATGTTACACGACTGGCAGGATTTTGGCAGGGCGATACCGCCGGGGCAAGCCGGAGGCTTGCCAGAACTTAGCCGGTGGTTGCGCGAGGCTTGGCGAGCGACACCACCGGATATTGGTTTGTGGGAAAACAGCATCCCGGAGGGATGCCAGAAACCCATAATACGCGCCTCTGGCATCCCTCCGGGATGCTGTGTTTTTTATGTTGAGTTCCGGTGGTGTCGGTCGCGTTGCGACCTCAACCACCGGCTAATTTCTGGCAAGCCTCCGGCTTGCACCGACAGTCTCGCTGAGACCGCCCTGCCAAAAACCAGACTTCGCGTAACATCAGTTAAGTAACATCAGTTAACAAAATAAAATTAATCAGTCGCAAAATAAAAAAAGAGGGGGTGATTTTGGAAAATAAAATCATATCATTCCGAAGGATTGCCGGGCATGTGGAGCAACCCTTCGGAATTTTTATGTCTTGTCTGTATGATTGATGTTACGCAGCGCGCAGGGCCTGACTTTGCGTCAGGTGTGATTGCGAAAGGTAACTGCGGCGAAGCCGTTGCCTATTACAGACAGGCTGGCGACAACGTCGCCTGCCTTGGGAAATCCAATAATAATCACACAACCCCAACGGGGTTGCTTAAAATCTCTTCGCTCAACATCAGTTACCAGCTGATGTTACGCGGCACGCAGGGCCTGACCTTGTGTCAGGCCGCGCACGCATGGGAGGCCACACTGATAATTCGCGGCCTGACACAAGGTCAGCGGTAGACGGACGCCGGATTGAGAAGCTGCGTGCAAGCCACACTGATAATTCGCGGCCTGACACAAGGTCAGGCCCTGCAAAATCCACCGGCTGCGTAACATCAGTCACCAGTATGCTCTCCTGCGCAGGCGGCGCCGGGACAGCGTCCGGATGGAAGTGGACGGGCAGGATCGCAGCATGCTTTTTCTGGCCAATAATCCTTGGCGGAGCGCACGCAGCGTGGCCGGCTCCATTGCCCAAAAGCCTGTGATTGAATATCAGGAGGTCGCGGGGTCGGATGCCTCCGCGGCGGAGGCGGGGGCGGTTTCATGCGGCTTCACCAAGCCGAATTCTTTTTTGATATTCTGCACGCTGGGGAGCGAGATGCCGAATTCCGCGGCGATTGCGCTGCCTCTTTTGCCTTCAATTACCGCGGCTTTCACCTGTTCCTTGATTTCAGGGGTGATTTTGGAGCGGGTGCGTTTGCCGCTTGCGGCGGGCGTTTTGTCACTGCTTCCGCGGACGTCAAAGACCTTCCTCAGTGCTTCGATGAATTCATTGATATCGCTATAACCATATTGGCCGGGCAGGGCGGCCAGTTCGGCGGCGCGCTCGGTTTCGATGTCCGCTTCCAGTTGGGCGGCACGGGCTTTCAGTTCTTCAAGTTCTTTGATCTTTTGTGTAATCATGGCAGCAGACGATGATTACACTGGAGGCAGCGTTTTCAACATAAAACAGGTTTTTTTTACAGGCCACCCATTATAAACGGTGTGGAAGCCTCTTTGGGGCGCTTTGAAAAATTAAAATCCTCCCCGATTGCCGCCGCGCAACATCAGTTAATCACTGATGTTACGCAGCGCGTGCGTAGCGCAGGCTGCCAAGCCTGCTGACGAGGCGAAGCCTCGCCTGGTTCGAAAAAAAACGAACACCCGGCGGCATGCGGCAGGCAAAGCAGGCTTGGCAGCCTGCGCTACGTTTGAGCGAGGGCAACGCGAAGGTCATTCCGTTCCTGGGAGCGCGGGCATCTCTGCCCGCGATGCGTGTTTGAAAGACACCAAGCGGGCGCACGGCATTTCGCGGGCAGAGAGGCCCGCGCTCCCAGGGACGGCATCCAAGAGAGGCATTCGCGCGGCATTCACTCAATCGCGGGTTTCGGGTTTGTTTGATGGAGGATGGTGGAAGAACGCATCTGCGCCTTTTGCACCTTGCATCCCTTTGGCCGCGCAACATCAGTTAATCACTGATGTTACGCAGCCGGCAGATTTTGCAGGGCCTGACCTTGTGTCAGGCCGCAAATTACCTGTGTGGTCCCCACGCGTTCGCGGCCTGACACAAGGTCAGGCCCTACGTGCCGCGCAACATCAGTTAATCACTTTGGATGATTGAGCATTTTTCCCCCGTCGGCTAAACTGCACTCATCATGTCCATCATGCCTATTCCCCCTTCCATATTCCCGCTCGCACTCCGGCCCGCCCGCCCGTCCGCCTTCCCGGCCATCAGATTGCCTTTATTGATAATCGGCCTCGCGCTGTTTGCCGGCGCGGGCCTGCTCGCCGCGGACTTGCACGCTGCGGACTTGCACGCCGCGAGCCTGCGCGCTGCGAACCTGCTCGCCGCGGACCTGCGCGCCGCGGACACCGGCGCCGTGCCGCGCCCGGAGCATCCGCGTCCCGACCAGTTCCGTCCCGACTGGGTCTCGCTCAACGGCCAGTGGCAGTTTGAAATCGACGACAAAGGCGACGGCGAGGCGCGCGGACTGACCTCCGGCCGCGATCTGGCGTCCAAAATCATCGTGCCATTTTGCCCCGAGAGCAAACTGTCCGGCATCGCCAACATCGGCCTCATGAAAAACGTCTGGTATCGTCGCTCGTTTGAATTGCCCGCCGCCATGCGCGGACGGCGCGTGCGCCTGCATTTCGGCGCCGTGGATTACCAGGCGTGGGTTTGGATAAACGGCAGCCTTGCGGGCGGGCACACCGGCGGCAACGTGTCGTTCAACCTCGACATCACGCCCTTCCTGCGCGACGGCGCCAACGAGATCGTCGTGCGCGCCTTCGACGACACCACCAGCGGACGGCAGCCGACCGGCAAGCAAACCCACACCGTGAGCAACGGCTGCATGTACACGCGCACCACCGGCATCTGGCAGCCCGTCTGGCTGGAGGCCGTGGGTTCCTCGTTCGTGGAAAATTTCTCCATCGTGTCCGACCCCGACCACGCGCGCGTCCTCATCGAGGCCGAGGTAAACGGCGACGACCGCGGCCTGACGCTCACCGCCGAGGCATTCGCCGGTGGCAAAAAAGTGGGCGAAGACTCCTGCCCCGCCGCATGGCGCAACAACCGCCTCGTGCTCACCCTCTCCGAGAAAAAACTCTGGGAACCCGGCGCGCCGTTTTTGTACGACCTGAAATTCACGCTCACCCGCGACGGCAAAAAAATCGACGAAGTCTCCGGCTACTTCGGCCTGCGCAAAGTTTCCATCGAGGGCCGCGCCATTCTCATCAACGGCAAACGCGTCTTCCAGCGCCTGATTCTCGACCAGGGCTTTTATCCCGACGGCATCTGGACGGCGCCGGACGACGCGGAACTGAAAGCCGACATCGAGCGTTCCCTCGCCGCCGGCTACAACGGCGCGCGCCTGCACCAGAAAGTTTTCGAGCCGCGCTTCCTCTATTGGGCGGACAAACTCGGCTACCTCGTCTGGGGCGAATACACCAACTGGGGCTTCAATTTCAAACCCGAGAACTACCGCAACTTCATCAACGAATGGACGGAAATCCTGCTCCGCGACCGCAACCACCCGTCAATCGTCGGCTGGTGTCCGTCCAACGAAACGGGGAGCGGCGCGACGGAATTGCAGAACATCATCTGGCACGAAACCAAGGCCATCGACCCGACGCGCCCCCTGCTCGAAACCAGCGGCTGGCTCCACTCCATCCCCAACCCCGAGGTGCTCGACAACCACGACTACGGCCAGAAACCCGCCAACGTCAGACAACGCTGGATGGACTTCTTCGACGCCGCCCGCGCCGGCGCGCCATCGGACGCGCCCGCCCGTTACGCATCCAAACGCACCGACGCCGGCGTGCCGTTCATGATCAGCGAATTTGGCGGCATCGGCTGGGACGCCGAAGGCGGCTGGGGCTACGGCGACGGCCCCAAAACCCTGGACGAATTCTACGAACGCTACGCCGGCCTGGTCGGCGCGCTGCTGGACAACCCGAACATGTTCGGCTTCTGCTACACCCAGCTCACCGACGTCGAGCAGGAGCGCAACGGCCTCTATTATTACGACCGCCGTCCGAAGTTCGACATGAAGCGCCTGCACGACGCCACCGCGCGCCCGGCGGCCTACGAAAAAACCGGCCCCACCGCGTCGCGCCCGACGCGCGCCATCGGCACGACCGCATGGTGGGCCATCGTGGGCGCGTCCGCCGACGGCGATCTCGCGAAACCGTACCGCCACACGGTCAAAAAACCCGCCGCCAACTGGAACCAGCCCGGCTTCGACGACAGCGCGTGGCGCACCGGCATGGCGCCCTTCGGCAAAGGCAAGGCCGGCGTCCGCACCGCCTGGGGCGCCAGCGACATCTGGCTGCGTCAGGAATTTGATTTCCCCGGCGGCGATTTCACCAAAGCCGCCATCGTCATTCACCACGACGACGCCGCGGAGGTTTACGTAAACGGCCAGCTTGTCTGGAAACGCTCCGGCCACACGGACACCTACGACCTGTTTGACATCACCACCGCGCTGAAAGCCGCCCTGAAGCAAGGCCGCAACACGCTCGCCGTCCACACGCATCAAAACGGAGGCGGCCAGTTCATGGACCTCGCCCTGCTGCTGGGCCGGGACGCAGACCGGGATGCAGGCCGCGACGCAAGCCGTAACGCGAGCCTGGGCGAAAATTGATTTCCCAATGCACTTGATAGGGCGGTCTCGCCGAGACCGCCGCGTCCGTCACCCGTGCCTCCCGGCGGTCTCGGCGAGACCGCCCTGCCAAAAACCGACCTTCGCGTAACATCAGTCCATAACCAACAAACCAACTGATTTTCCCCATTCCACTTTTCCCATCCTCCGCATCCTTTCCATCCTCCGCATCCTCCGCATCCTTCGCGGCTCTTCGCATCCTTCGCACCTTTTGCATCCTTCCCATCCTTTCCGTCCTTCGCATCCTTCGCGTCCTTCGCGGTTAATTTTCAAACTCACACCCTCGCAAATATGATCACACAAAAACTACTCCGGCGCGGCATCCCCTTTCTAGCCGGTGCCACCGCAGCCACCGCATTTACCGCCGGCGCAAACGTCGTCGCCGCCGCCACCGCCGCCGTCGTCGCCGCCGCCGCCACGCCGCAGCGTCCCAACATCATCGTGATTCTCACCGACGACATGGGTTATTCCGACCTCGGCTGCTTCGGCTCCGAAATCGAAACGCCCAACCTCGACCGCCTCGCGCAAGGCGGCCTCAAGCTGACCCAGTTCTACACCACGCCGCGCTGCTGCCCCACGCGCGCGTCCCTCCTCACCGGCCTGTATTCGCACCAGGCGGGCATCGGAAACATGATGCAGGACAACCACATTCCCGGCTACCGCGGCGAGCTTGGCAAGGACACCGTCACCATCGCGGAAGAACTGAAAGGCGCGGGCTACGCCACCGCCGCCATCGGCAAATGGCACGTCTGCCACATCAATTTCGACGGCAAACGCCAGCTCAATTTCGAGTCGAAAAAACCCTTCTGGGACACCAAGGACAACTGGCCCCTCCAGCGCGGCTTCGACTCCTACTTCGGCACCATTCACGGCGTGAACAGCTACTACGACCCCTTCTCGCTCGTGGACGGCAACAACCCCGTCGACGCGCCCCAAGTGAGCAAAAACTTCTACTACACCGACGTGCTCACGGACAAAGCCGTCGCCCAAATCGACGCCTTCGCCGCCGGCGGCGGCAAGCCGTTTTTCATGTATCTCGCCTACACCGCCGCGCACTGGCCCCTGCAAGCCCCCGAGCCGGTGATTGCCAAATACCGCGAACGCTACCTCGCCGGCTCCGACAAAATCCGCGAGGCGCGCCACCGCCGCCAGCTCCAGATGGGCCTCATCGACAAAAACTGGCCGCTCTCGCCCCGCGACCCGCGCGCCACCACATGGGAAAAAACCCCCGACCACGAATGGGAGGCCAACCGCATGGCCACCTACGCCGCCATGGTTGAAATCATGGACCAGGGCGTTGGCCGCATCCACGACGAACTCAAAGCCAAAGGCATGGACAAAAACACCCTCATCGTCTTCCTCTCCGACAACGGCGGCTGCGCCGAAGGCATCGGCGCCGGATATTACGACGTCCCCAGCCGCCTGCGCGACGGACGCCCCGTCAAAGTCGGCAACAACGACCACACCATCATGGCCGGCCCCGAAGACGTATGGCAAAGCTACGGCCCCCGCTGGGCCAACGTCAGCGACACGCCCTTCCTCCGCTACAAACACTTCACGCACGAAGGCGGCATCTCCACCGCCTGCATCATGCACTGGCCCGACGGCATCAAACACCCCGGCACCGTCACCAACCAAGTCGGCCACATCATCGACCTCCTGCCCACGTTTGCGGACATCGCCGGCGCGACGCATCCGGCCACCCGCGCCGGCCATCCCGTGCAACCGCTCGAAGGCCGCAGCCTGCTCCCCGTCATCGAAGGCGGCACGCGCGAAGCCGCGCCGCTGTTCTGGGAGCACGAAGGCAACCGCGCCGTGCGCGCCGGCGACTGGAAACTCGTCGCCCTCAACAACAAACCCTGGGAACTCTACAACATGGCCGCCGACCGCACCGAGCGAAACGACCTCGCCGCCGCCACCCCCGAAAAAGTCGCCGAGCTGGACAAACTCTGGAACGCATGGGCAAAACGCTGCCACGTCCTCCCCAAACCGCGCGAGGCGAAACAAGACAAAAAACAAGACAGGAAAGCCGCGAAACCAGGGAAAAAAGCCGAAAAAAAAGCCGGAAAAAAACTGATTTATCAATGATTAAACAACGGGTGTTGGAAAGCCTGCCCTGGGAGCGCGGGCATCCCTGCCCGCGAAACGCCATGCGCCCGCTTGGTGTCTTTCAAACACGCATCGCGGGCAAAGATGCCCGCGCTCCCAAAATCAGCCGGCCGCGTAACATCAGTTAAATAATCCAAACAATCATGAAACCACATGGTTTGATCATCGCAATAATGGCATCGCTGTTTTTCCCCTGCAAAAACACCGCTGATGACAAAATTATAAAACACGGAATAAAACCTGAAATAACCTGCGAGTTTGGCGGGGACTCCGGTCATTACAATTATGCGCCATGCGTCATTCAGGACAAACATGGAATCCGTCACGCTTTCATATGCCGGAACAAAGACCCTTTCAAAATCGTGGATCATGTGTATTTATTCAGGGGAATCCCGGCAAAAAACGGATACAAATGGCAACCCGGAACAATGATCATGGCGCCATCCGAAAACGGATGGGACGATTGCCACGTATGCGATCCCGACGTCAGGGAGTTCAGAACCGTTTATAATGGTGAAACATACAACTGGATAATGACCTACCTGGGCGTTGACCGGTGGGATTCCAAACATAATCAAATAGGACTGGCCGTGGCCAAAAACATTGAAGGCCCTTATATAAAATTCGATAAAAACCCGCTGATCACCTGTGACGACGAAACCCAATGGGGCGTCGGCCAAAGCACAACCGTTGTGCTGGACACCACCACCATACGTTTGTTTTATACAAAATCAAACGGCGGATTCACCTATCGGGATATAAAAATGGACAATCTGGACGCCATAAAATTAGGGAAGGAAAAGAAAATACCGGATATGGAATCAAACAATTATCCGGCGTATTCGAAAAAAAACGTGTATATGGTCTCGGAGCGAAGAGTGAAAATGGACGCCCAAATCCCGACCTGGGTCGGAAATGTCTCGGAGTTGGCATATATTCCCATTGACCGGGATTTAAGCACGCCGGGTGGCCAATGGATCAAGATAGGCCATGCAAGTCCCGCCGAATCGGGATTCCCGCGCAATCACAACCCCGGAATCCTGACGGATACAAAAGGTTATATGTTGAACGACGACGAGCTTGTCATGTATTTTACCCCCGCGACAACCGGCAAAGACTGGCTTTGGAGTTACGCCATCCATTCAGCGCGTTTCGACCTGAGTAAATTTTTTAGCGGTAAATGAAAAGCCGCATTGCCGTGGCGCAGGCTGCCAAGCCTGCCTCCGCTTTGAAAAAACAACCCACAAGGCAAACAATGAAATTATTAACTGATGTTACCCAGCACGGTAAAGCCGCAACCAAATAGGGAATGATTATTAACTGATGTTACGCATACGTAGCGCAGGCTGCCAAGCCTGCTTTGCCTGCTGCGCGCCACCGGATGTTCGTTTGTTCGAACCGGGCGAGGCTTTGCCTCGTCAGCAGGCTTGGCAGCCTGCGCTACGTGCGCGCCGCGTAACATCAGTTATTAATTGGCTTTAACCGCAGATGAACGCAGATAAAACTTACGGAATGATAATTTGAATCTGCGTTTATCTGCGTTCATCTGCGGTTGAATTTAATTGTTCGGTTTTGTTTTACCGCGGAGGGAAGAAATTTTTAACCGCAGATGGACACAGATAAACGCAGATGCCGGAATTGTCGGCGGGGGTTTATCCGGCGGATTATGCTGATTGGTTTTCGTAATCTTTGATTTTTAAAATGATTGGCTTGGTATCTGTGTTTATCTGCGTTCATCTGCGGTTAAATTTAATGGTTCGGTTTTGTTTTACCACGGAGGAAAGAAATTTTTAACCGCAGATGGACACAGATAAACGCAGATATCGGAATTGTTGGCGGGGGGGGTATCCGGCGGATTATGCTGATTGGTTTTCGTAATCTTTGATTTTTAAAATGATTGGTTTGGTATCTGTGTTTATCTGCGTTTATCTGCGGTTGAATTTAATGGTTCGGTTTTGCTAACCACGGATTACCCAGCGCGGCATAGCCGCAACCAAAGATGGAGTGTTTTTAATTCACCACGGAGGACACTGAGAACACGGAGAAATGCTTTCGACTCCGTGTCCTCGGTGTCCTCCGTGGTGAATTGGTCTGGATTGGGTTGTCTCATAGGGAAATCGTACGCAAAAAAATAATTCTTAACTGATGTTACGCGGCGCGTAGGGCCTGACCTTGTGTCAGGCCGCGTTCGCGTGGGAGGCCACACAGGTAATTCGCGGCCTGACACAAGGTCAGGCCCTACAAAACCCTGCCGGTCGCGTAACATCAGTTATTAAGGTTAGTAGCATATTGAACCGCTTCGCGGCTCTCCCGCACCGTTTACTCGCATCACTCTTCCGCATCATTTGCCGCGTCTCCTACTACGTTCGCTCGTACCCTTCTACCCGTTCACGGCTTCCTTGCATTAAAAACGTCGAAGAACCAAAGAATGAGGGATAAGGAAATGAGTGAGTGAGGAATGAGTGTGACTGCTGTCAGCGGACGTTTGCCGCGCCCTGTCCTGCCGTGCCCCGCTTCGTCTCGCTTCACGCTTCATGCGCATCTTCGTGCGCATTCAGCAATTCGCGGCGCAGC
>JAISGL010000304.1 GCA_031263125.1 Opitutaceae bacterium
TGTGTCAGGCCGCACTCGCATGGGAGGCCATACTGGTAATTCGCGGCCTGGCACAAGGTCAGGTCCTACGCGCCGCGTAAGGGACTCGGCCATAAATAAATTGCTATTTATGAGGGGTCAATGAAGCGATCAAGTTGATGGCGGCGGCAGCCGTGATGGTGACGAACCATTTGCGCAAACCGGTGCGCTTCCGCTTCTCTTTGGCGAATTCATTTTAGCCGGGTCCCTTATTGGATTGCGGTGCCGGTTGCTGCCGGCCCACCCAAGGGAAGTCGCATGGGTTTGTTTACCGGCACCCGTTTCATATTCGGACGCTATGGCGGACGGGAAGCGGATATGTTGCTTGAACATGTCAGACTTGGGCGATGTGGTGTTTGATCTTGGAGCGTACGTCGGTTACATGACGTTGCTTGCTGCCAAAACGGCGGGCACCGGCGGACGGATGTTTGCGTTCGAGCCGATGCCGATGAACCTTGGATATTTAAACAACCACGTAAAAATCAACCGATTGAAAAATACCCAAGTGCTGCCCTATGCGGTGAGCCGCATCGCCGGCTGGCGTTCATTTGATTTGAGCAAGGGCAGCGGGCGCGGAGGGCTGAGGCCGAATGCGAAAGACAACACCCTACGCGTGGAGGTTGTCGGGCTGGATGAGATGGTGCGGCAGGGCAGGCTGCCTCCGCCGAATGTCATTAAAATGGATATCGAAGGCGAGGAGGCGGAAGCGCTCAAAGGCGCCACACGAATATTTACGACAGTTCGTCCAAAATTGTTTCTGTCCACCCACGGCGGTGAAATCAGGGCCGAATGCGAATCTTTGCTTTCCGGCTGGAACTACAAAATTTTCCCGATACCGAAAGCTGACTTGCTGGCAATTTCCCTCTGACCACGGGAAAGTCAGGCGCCGGCTGACGGTCGCGGCTGATGGTCGCGGCTGACGGCACAAATTCCAGTCCGACAGGTTTGGGCGGCGCTTCACGCCATTTGCCGGACATCTGTCGCAGGTTGCCGGCGATTCGTCGCCGGCGTTCCGTCGCCGGCGTTCCCAACCGCTTGACTCCCCGCGAAAATTCCACGCGCATACAAGGCATCATGCGAATCTACTTCATGGGCATTTGCGGCACGGCGATGGGCAACGCCGCGCTTCTCATGCGCGCCGCCGGACACGACGTTCTCGGCGCCGACACCGGCGTGTATCCGCCCATGAGCACGGTTCTCGCCGCCGCCGGCATCGAACTCCACGAAGGTTACGACCCCGTGCGACTCGCAAAACTCGCGCCCGAACTCGTCGTCATTGGCAACGCCATGTCGCGCGGCAACCCCGAGGTCGAATGGCTCCTCGCCGGGCGCGCGCTCCCCTTCACCTCACTGCCCGCGCTGCTCCACGACCACATCCTCGCACACCGCGACAACATCGTCGTCTGCGGCACGCACGGCAAAACCACCACGACCGCGATGACGGCGTTTCTTCTTCGCGAAAACGGACGCGACCCCGGCTACCTCATCGGCGGCGTCCCGCAAGACCCACCCACCGGCAACCACCTTGGCACGCCCGCCGACCCTTTCGTGATCGAAGGCGACGAATACGACAGCGCGTTCTTCGACAAACGCAGCAAGTTCATCCACTACGCCCCGCGCATCGCTATCCTCAACAACCTCGGGTTCGACCACGCCGACATTTTTCGCGACCTCACCGACATCAAGCGCACATTCACGCATCTCACGCGCATCGTCCCGCGCAACGGCGCCATCGTCTTCAACGGCGACGACGCCAACCTCCGCGAAGTCGTTGAAAAAGTGACATGGTGCGAAGTCCTCGCCGTCGGCACGGGCAAAAACAACATCGTGCGCATCGTCGATTTTTCGGAAAACGCCGCCGGCATCTCCTTCGCGCTCCACTGGAACGGCGCCATGTGGACAAAAATCCGCATGACGCTCCCCGGCCTCTACAACGCCCGCAACGCCGCCATGGCCGCCGTCGCCACCGCGCTGGTCTTGGGCGCCGGGGGCAGGATCGCAACGTCACCGGGTTTGGACGCCGGAGGCAGAACGAAGTCTCCGGCTGAGCCGCAAAACCGCGCCGATAATGCGAATGCCAGCAACGACTCACCCGGAGAGTTCGCCCCGCCAGCACCCCCGCCACCACTACCCCCGCCAGCACCACCCCCGCCACCGCCAGCACCACCAGCACCACCTCAAGCACCACTTCAAATAACACCATTGATGTTACGCGACCGACGGGATTTTGCAGTACCTGACCTTGTGTCAGGCCGCGTACGCGTGGGAGGCCACGCAGATAATTCGCAGCCTGACACAAGGTCAGGCCCTGCGCCCTGCGCAACATCAGTAACACCACTTCAAATCGCCGGCCCCCTCGCCCGCTTTCGCGGTGTGCGCCGCCGTCAGGAAACGCTCGTTTCCACGCCCGCGCTCACCGTGATCGAAGATTTCGGTCACCACCCGACCGCGCTCGCCGAAACGCTGGAATCCTTCCGCAACCGTTTCCCCGGCGCGACGCTCACGGCGGTGTTCGAGCCGCGCAGCAACACGGCGCGCACGCGCGCCCTTCAGGATGACTTCGCCCGCGCACTGGCGCTTGCCGACGAAGTTTATCTTGGCGCCATAAACCGTGCCGAAAAACTCGCAGCCGGCGAACGCTTCGACGCCGAAGCCGTCGCGCGCCACCTCGCCGCGCGCAACATCCGAGCCGAAGCCTTCGCAACCAACGCCGCGCTTCTCGCAAAACTCGCCGCCGACACGCTCTCGCCCGCCACTTCGTATTCACCCTCCGCTTCACATCCGCGCGTCGTGATCTTTTTCAGCAACGGCAGCTTCGACGGCATCATCACGAAATACGCAACGGTTTCGACAGCCGCGCCAACACCGTAGCGCAGACTCCCAGTCCGCACACGCACAGTCGTTCGCCCGCGTTTGCCCACCAATGCAGACTGGGAATCTGCGCAGCCAAAAGCCATTCCACTTTTTTGAAGATGTTGCCGAAAAACGCATGCGACAAGGAGCGGCGCCACCGCTCAAAAGAGCGAGGAATATCAACTGATATTACGCGGCGCGTACGTAGCGCAGGCTGCCAAGCCCGCTGACGATGCGAAGCCTCGCCCGGTTCGAAAAAAAACGAACACCCGGCGGCGTGCGGCAATCAAAGCAGGCTTGGC